>JAGWZR010000135.1 GCA_018968795.1 Planctomycetota bacterium
GAACCACTCCCCAGCCTAAAGGCTGGGGCTTCAGGTAAAAACCCATGAATGGCCTCCGCTTCGCTCCGGGCAGCCATTCATCCCCAAGCTCAAAAGCTTGGGGTTTTCTGGCTGATTTTATAAATTAGATAAGAGATAATGGAATTATTCAGGCATAAAGAGTGTGTCCTGAGACAAAAGTGTATCAGGACAAAAGTGTATCAATACAAACGTATCGTAGTTATGCACCATGCAAAAATATGATTGGAACAAGATACAAAATGAGGACTGTAAAATTCTTTTTCTCGAGTTTCTAAAATAGTTATTGAATCTAATCTGAAAAATACCACAACCCACTTCTCTCTTTTGTAAAGGGGAGAAGTGGGGAAGGAATTAGGCGAATTATCAACAACGACTGGAAATTGAAAGAAATTAGGGAGATATTGCGAATGCGGTCACGTTGCGCTAGGTATCCTGCATCTTTATTTTGTACTCTTCAATTTTCCGGTAGAAGGTGCTTCGGCTCATCCCCAAGAGACGGGCAGCCTTGACCCTGCTCCACGCAGTTTTTTCGAGCGCTTGAATAATTGTCTGCTGTTCATCAATCCTCCTATCTCCGAGAGAATGGGCTTTCGTTCCAATAAATCCCTTAAAAGCAAGTGGTAGGTGATCCACCGTAATGGTATTTTGCTGACAGAGGATAAATGCATGCTCCAATGTATGCTCCAATTCCCTGATATTGCCTGGCCAAGGATAATTCATAAATATTTTCTGGACATCTGAAGAGATGCCCGTAATCTCCCTATTTAACTTTTTGTTCAACTTATTCAAAAAATGATTTATCAGTAACGGTATATCTTCACATCTCTCTCTCAATGGCGGTAAGTTTATTTCTACTACTTTTAGACGATAATAAATATCTTCTCGGAACTCACCATCCTTGATTTTTTCCAAGAGATTTTGATTTGTAGCAGCAATTACCCGAACATCAACCTTGATCGGAGTCGAGTCCCCGACCCTCTCAAATTCTCTTTCTTGCAACACCCTTAACAACTGCAACTGCATCCTTGGTGATATATCGCCAATTTCATCTAAAAATATTGTTCCACCATCTGCCTTCTGAAACCTACCAATCCTATCATGTAACGCACCAGTGAACGCCCCTTTGACGTGTCCAAATAGTTCACTTTCAAGCAAGCTCTCCGATAAGGCTGAACAGTTCACCCTGACAAAAGGTTTACTGCCACGTTCTCCCTTATAATGTAACGCTTCGGCAACCAATTCCTTGCCTGTCCCGCTTTCTCCCGTAACCAAAACCGTAGTCTGAACGTCAACTAGATTTTCTATAAGAGAATAAACCGTCTGCATCTTCTTGTTTTTCCCAATGATGTTATGAAATTGTTGACGTTCTCCCATGTCCCGCTCCAGCTTTGCCAGATGCGTTTCATCACTCACTACCAAAACTACGCCAGAAAATATACTTTTCTTGTCCATGAGTGGATACGTTGTAATAGATACAACCTGTTGTGGACGAAGTTTATGCTTGCATTCAACACGATATATTTCTAAAGGTTGTCCTCCCTCAGCGGTTTTCTCAATGACATTAACACACTGTCCATTACAATATTTGAGGAGAGAACCAAATGGCCTTCCGATGACATCACGAGACAAATTACAGATGTCTTTGGCTGCTTCATTAATTTCGAGCACAAACAATTTCTTATCAACTGAAACAATTGCGTCCTTTACACTGCTGAAAATAGCTTCTAGATTCAGCCGGTATCTCTCTCTTTCATCTATCAGCGTTTTATGTTGGAGCGACATTTTCGTAACACGCAACAGTGTCTCCTGTCGCACAGGTTTTGGGATATAGTCGAATGCGCCCAGCCGAAGTGCATGCGAAGCAGTCTCTACATTAGGATCTCCTGTAATCATAACAACAGGACAATTAAGGTTCCTTTCCCCGACTTCTCTCAGAAGATCAATTCCCGTCTTGCCCCCCAAGAGGATATCCGCAAATATCAAATCAAAATCTGATTCATCAATCATGGACAAAGCTTCATTATATCCCGCAGCAGTTGCCACCTCATAACCCTCATCCAGAAGAAAGTTTTCAAAGGTAAATCTAATACTCTCTTCATCGTCAACTATGAGAATTCTCTCCTTCATCTTTCTCTCCCTTACATCCTTAACCACAAAAACGTGGAAATCCAGAAACACAGAATAAAAATATTAGTTTACAACTCTTTTTATTTTCAAAACCGATTTAGCAAAATTCAGTAATAACCCAACTTTTAATCCAGAGGCTCTCAAATAAGATATTAATTGAGCCGTATGACTATTATCAAACTCTTTTACTGCTTTCAGTCCAACGATTATTTGTCCTTCTACCACTAAATCAAGTCGACGCAAACCAATTTCTTTACCATCATAAAAACCTTTATTGTTTTTTGAGTCTCTACTTTTAGATTTTGTTTAATTAATTCCATTGGCAAAGCTGTTTGATAAATGGATTCTAAGAATCCTTGACCCAAATTTTTATGAACCTCTATTACACATGAAATAATCTTTCCAGTTAATCCTTCTAATTCTAAGCTCTTTTCCCGCGTTTCCCTCTTTCCGTGTCTCAGTGTTTTTCTTCAAGATTTTGATACTACCGGCAGAACAACTGAAACTTTAGTAAATTCTCCTGCGACACTTTCAATGGTAAGTGATCCACCATGGTCATTGATAATGCCATGACTGATACTTAAACCTAGCCCGGTACCTTTCCCCCTTGGTTTAGTTGTAAAAAAGGGATCCAATACTTTATTCAAGATATCAGATGGAATACCAGTTCCGTGATCATAAAATGTAATCCTCACATATGGGTAGTTATTAATTGTTACATCTTCTCCTGAAATCTCAAGGATTTTATTACTATGTGCTTCTGGATATTTTTGGTTTAAGGCATATCGTGCATTACTTACGATATTCAAGAAGACCTGCTGAATCTGTTGCGGGTTTGCAGTTATTTCGGGCAGTTTCTGTGGAATATTCAATTTTAATACGATACCTTCTTTCTGTAATTGTGCCCCTGTTATGGCAAGCGTATCAGAAAATATTTCCTCTATACGAACAGATACCTTTTTATCTTTTCTGTCACTGGGTCTAGCAAAAGAAAGTAGGCTCTTAACTATATTGGCTATACGGTTACCTTCCTTTACAATTCGACTGGTAATGTCATATTCTTTACTTCCCCTATCAGTCTTGTTAGTCAGTATCTGTGCATAGTTGATGATACCAGTAAGGGGGTTGTTGATTTCGTGAGCCACGCCTGCCGCCAGTTCGCCTAATGATACTAGATGTCTCGTCCGTATCGTCTCCATTTGTAAAACCATCTTTTCTGTAATATCCCAAAAGACACCCAGTATTCCAATCACATTACCCTCTTCGTCCCTTATCGGTGTTTTGATTGTATTGATAAACAATTCTCGGTCATCTTTGGTATATTTCTCTTCTATATCCTCTGTCTGTCCCGACATAATAATTCTTTTATCATCTACTCGATATTTTTCAGCTATATCTTTAGGGAAAAAGTCGTAATCTGTCTTCCCTACAATCTCCTCTGGTTTTATATGTAAATCCCTAGCATAGTTTTCATTGCAAGACACATAAATTGAATTTCTATCCTTATAAAATATTCTTTGTGGAAGATTTTCTAATAATATTCTGTGCTTATCCTCGCTCAATTGCAAATCTCTATGTAACAACATATTCGTGAGCGCATCAGCAACCTTATACGAGATGTCCTTAAACAATCTTTGTTCATCTTTAGTCCACTTGCGCGCGTACGAACATTGATGCATTCCCAATACCCAGAGTTTTCCAGATTCAGAATAAATCGGATACATTGGTATTATCATGAGCGATTGAACAGTAAATTTTTCATATAAGAATTTATGCTTAGACTTGGTCATGTCAAACATAATAGGTTCTTTTGAATCCAATGCCATTTGTATAAGTTCTACCCCTTCTGGTTCTACAGGTATCTCCTTGATTGAAGTGTAATATTCTGGGCGAGTTGATAAAAACTTAATTGTTGCGAACGAGGCTCTTGGATCACAAGGGTAGAGGATATAAGAACGATCGCAATTATAAATAGAACGTATTATGTCAACTACATTCTGCATCGTTACAGAAATATCCATGGATTGATTAAGTGCTGTGGAAACCTTATTCATACTTCCAAAATAATGGAGATTTGCTAGTTGGATTTGTTCCGAATATTTGCGGTCAATGCCTACTGCGATTATATCTGCCGCAGATGCCAACGACCTGGGAACATACTCAGGGAGCGGTTTGTGCGCAAACATCGCCATGACCCCTACCAAGCGATCCTTTACAATCAATGGATAGCCAGCGAAGGCAATCATATCCTCCCGCTTTGCCCAATCCCTATCACTAACACCGAGGTCATTTATAAGATCGTTCGTTAAATGCGGCTTACGCTCCTGGGCAATAAGGCCAATCTTGAATTTACCAACCTGTACTCGACTATGGGTACCGTCAATACGGGTGTACATGCCTGCACTTGCCTGCAATTCCAATGTATTTTCCTCCTCATTGAGAGTCCAAATACGAGCAAACGCAGCGTTGAGATTCTGGACTATCGACTCGGCGCATTTTTGGAGGATTTCGCGCAGGGTATCACCCTGGGTAATGGCAACGCCCACATCTTTAACAAACGACATTATGCGTAATCGCTCCACCAATTCCTTCCTTCGCGTGTATTCAGTGATGTCATTCCCAAAAGAAATGGTTCCGGTAACTTTCCCTTGCTCTCGTACCTCAGTAGTTTGCCACGATACATATCTCATGACACGAGTCCTTGTAAGAACAGGGCTTTCATAAGTCTTTTGCATCTGTCCATTTGTCTGCCACCTGATAAACTCTTGCCAAACATCGGGAAATCTGCTCTTTGGAACAAGTACTTCAAAATAATTCTTTCCTATAATCTCGGTCTTTTTGTAACCCGTGATCTCTTCAGCGGTCTTATTGAATATCCGAATATTCCCAGCCATATCCATGCCCACAACCATCACGTTCGCCGTCTCAATAAGATTCTCAGCATAGTCCTTCGCCTGTCTCAGGGCATCAATCATTTGTTTACGTTCGGTGACATCTCTCGCGGTGCCTATAACCCCAATGATATTCCCGGTTTCATCCCGTAAGGGAAGGTTTTTATATTCGCATAATACCCCCGTACCTTTGAAATAAAGCTCGTACTGAGGGCTTTCTCCCTTCAATGTTCTCGCATAGGCATCCATTGCTACTTTCAAATTCTCTTCATTGAAAAGAGGTGCAAATGATTTTCCAATAAATTCTTCAATCTTACGCCCTGTTAATTTCTCAAATGTTTTATTTACAAATAAAATATTTCCCTTTGTATCGCAAATATACGGAAGATCATTTATTTGAGAAACAAGTATTTCATATTTTTTTAATTCCTCTCGTGCTCGTTTGTGCCCAATCACCTCTTCTTCAAGAAGTTTATTAGCTTCGAATAGTTCAGTAGTACGTTCCTTAACGCGTATTTCTAGCCTATCGTACGCCTTTTGCAACATCTTTTCCTTACGTTTGTGTTCTAGGGCATTAACGAGTATTTCTCCCGCCATTTTGAGCAAGGCGATATCTTCCTCTGTCCACGTTTTCTCTGCCTTTATTGAGTCGAATCCCAAAACCCCGACTAAGGCACTACTATAGACCATCGGGACAACTACACACGATTGAACCGACTGCGATTGCTGGAGCTCTTTCTCGGCATTCGCATCGTCTGGCAGGTCTGCCACACGAGGGACATGAATAGTTTCTAGTCGTTTTAGTTTCTCTATCCCCCACGGGAAACGGTCAACAGAAAGCCCTTTGCGATTCTCAATTTGTGATTCAATCCCATCGGCGCACCACTCGTGGGTGTTATCCATCTTCTTTTTTTCCTCATCCGCATACAGAAAGACATAACTGCGGTCAACACCAACAAATTCTCCGATTAATTTCAACGCATAGTTTATTCCTGTATCAATTTTGTCTGGCGCAAGATTAATAAAATTCGTTGATACGGCTGCTATAAGTTCTTCTATCCTGGCCCGATATCGGAGCTCTGCATACGATTCCCCGAGCGCTTTAGTCATCTTGTTGAAATTCAGGGACAATTGTCCAATTTCATCATTGGAGCGGATATTTACCGTGCGGGTAAGGTCTCCCTTGGCTATATCCAGCGTGAC
>JAGWZR010000136.1 GCA_018968795.1 Planctomycetota bacterium
ACGTCCGTTGTGCCGACTTTTTCGATCTTGACAAAGACCTCCTTCATAGCATCGCTTTGGCCAATGAGTTCGCCCATGCCTTCCAATCGCCCGATTTCCAACCGAAGCCGTACATTTTCTTCCTGTAGGTTAAGCTTTTCAAAGGCATTTTTGACAATAATTCGAAGCTCGTCAATTTCGTATGGTTTTGCTATATAGTCGTAGGCCCCCTTTTTCATCGCCTCAACGGCAATTTTTTCAGAGCCGTAAGCAGTAACAATAACCACCAAGGGAGGATTTTTCATAGCGGTGATCGTCTCAAGGGCCTTCATTCCGTCAAGCTGAGGCATGTTAATATCGAGAAATACCAATTCGGGATAATGCGTCTTGATAATTTGTAGTGCATCGGCGCCGTCTTTTGCCTCGTATACGGTATAGTTATCCTTTTGAAGGATTTTCTTCATCCCGTAGCGTGCAGCCTTTTCGTCATCTACAATTAATATGGATGGTTTTGGCATAGGCTTATGTTGGCATTAAAATAGGTTCTTCGCTTAAAGGAAGATTTACGATAAATCTTGCGCCGTTTCCATTGCTCTCGACATGTATGGTAGCATCCATATCCTCCAGTTTCTTTTTCACGATAGCGAGTCCCAACCCTGTCCCGGTTTGTTTCGTAGTATAGAACGGTTCGAATATTTTTTGCAGTGACTCTTGTGGTATACCAATTCCCGTGTCGGTAATCGCCACCTGAATTGAATGGCTATCGGGTTGGTAATTGGCGCTGATATTTATTTTGCCGCCGGACGGCATTGCCTGGATAGCATTATGGAGCAGATTAAAAAACACCTCTTTTAATGCCCCTCCATCGGTAATAATTGCTGGAAGGTCTTGGGGAATCTGGCAAAGGGTTGTAATTTTGTTTTGTTTTGCTTCGTGATTGAGCACAACCAGCGTAGAGTTAATAATCTCTCCAATCTTGACGCTGTTTTTTACCTCAGTGCACGGTTTTGCAAATTGCAAGAGTTGGTTGACAACCTTGGTCAACCGATCTATTTCGTCCACGATAATTGCCAGGCCTTCCTGTAAAGGGTCGTCTTTCTTCAAATCTTCCCGCATGACCTGGACGATGGCTTTTATAGAGCTCAGTGGATTTTTAACCTCATGCGCAACGCTTGTGGAGAGCCGCCCGAGGCTGGATAGTTTTTCATTTTCATACATCTTCCTTTCCAGACAGAGTTTCTCCTCTATGATTTTTGATTTTTCTACCGCAGAACCAATTTCATTAGCGACAATCATTAATTGGTCTAAATGTTCAGAGGCAATCGGTAAACCCCGCCTGGCACGTCCCAGACATAAAAGGCCTGTAAGGTTGCGATTAACAAATATGGGAAATATAAAAATAGCGTCCAACAATCTCATTTCGTTTATGATCGCAACGTCCTTTACTTCGAAGCGGTTGAGCGCTACAAGTTCACCAGTAGCAAAAAATTGCACAATATGCTGTATATTCGATTGGTTGATGAATTCGTATTTTTTATCCCCAATAATTTGAATCCGTTCACCTCCCTTTTCAGGGAAAGGGACAGGTTTGAAAAGGAGCAGGTTCGTAGATTTAATGGCTGTGGCTTTTTTGATGGACTCAACCACATGTTCGAGTAACTTTGTAAAGTTAATGAGAGGATCAGTACTGATAACGTGGCTCAATTCATTCAATAAATATTCGCTGTCTGCAATGAGGCGAAATAACAGTTTTCTAAAAAACTTTTGTACGTTTTCCTTGAGTGTTGGAAACCAGAATACAAGACTGATAACAAAGACAGACTCCACTATCTTTGCATTTACAAGGTAGTGGTGTTCAAGGGACTTGCTCAGTTTCTTGATTCCAAAGTAATAGAGACAGATCAAAATGAGAGTAAGAAACGAATAAAACACACTACGGCGGAGTACAAATTCCATGTAATTATATCGATAGACATAATAAGAAAATATGATACTTGGAAAGATTGAAGACAACATGGAAACGAGTACGAGATAGTCTCCAACATAAGCAATCTTATTTCCCTCGAAGAGCAATGTGAACCCAATAAATGCTGCGATGGTAATCACCGCCCAAAAGATGGCCATATGAAATTTTCGCTCTTCCTTTTCCTCTAACCTCTTTGCGAGCCATCGGGAAATATTTGCTGAAATAAGCAGTGACGTTATCAACCATACAACAAAAGGTTTAACATAAGGGGTGGCGGTTGTCATCAAATGAGTATCTTCCGACAGTATGAAATTTTTTATGACTACCGAAAAGGGAATAACGGGAAGATAAATAGCAAAGGAAATGAGCCGCTGCCGAGATTTTTTAATATGAGGATTGTTTTCAAAAAGAAACAAAACTGCCGTGTGCAAGAGAAGGCTGGGCATAAAACCAATACCGGCGTAAGAAATTGCATCTGCAACAAGATCGATGGATGCGATATCTTTCCCAAATAGGAGAAAACTAAAGAGATAAACGGTATTCCCCAAATGCCACATAGCCACACTAATAACAAGAAAGAGGAAAAGAATCTCGCTTCTTGTCTTCTGTTTTCGCTGCACAATCAGGATTGCGAGAACTATGTGCAGAATGGTGCCGAGTATAAAACCTATGAGAGATATAATTTCGTAGAGTGACATATTGTATCTACCTTGTTTGTTCTATGAGGTAACCCAGATCTGACAAGATTTATAATATTAGCGAAGGAAGCCACTGTCAATAGAAAAAGCAGTATGGCCAAACTACACGGTGATGGCCGTCTTCCTATTTAGGAATTTTAAAGATGGGTACGTTGCAACGTACCCTGAACTTTTTGACCAATAATTGCTGAAGGTATAATTTACACTAGATGAGAGGAAGGTAAACAGCTGAAGAGAAAGTTTTAATGCTGAAGGAAATATAAATATAAGATTAGAAGATTACTTGAATAGCCACAGGATATAGACACTGTATCCAACCAACAAAAATATCCCTTGTCCACGCGTAAGTACAAACTTCCATGTAATCATTGGGATGAGTGCCATGCTAAAAAATAACATGACAGGCATATCAATTCGGAGGGAAATAGGGTTGATTTGTAAGGGTTGAATAATCGCAGCAATGCCAAGTACGGCAAGGATGTTAAAGACGTTACTGCCAATCACATTACCCACGCTGATATCAGATTCCTTACGGATAGCGGCAACCATCGAAGTTGCTAGTTCTGGAAGGGAGGTGCCTACGGCAATAACGGTAAGCCCTATGACAAGTTCGCTAATCCCTACAACCCTTGCAATATATATGGCCGAGTGAACCAGCAGATACGCGCCCCCCACAAGAGCTACAAGCCCGATAATAATCCAAAATATGTTCTTTAAAATACTATCATAGGCGGCGCCGACAAATTCCTCATATTCTTGTTCTACAGCCTTCGATTCTTTTAATGCCATGCGATACACATAGCAGGTATAAGTCACAATACCTACAAGCAGTATGCCTCCTTCCAAACGACTGAGAATGCCGTCCCATCCCATAAAGTATAAAAGCAACGAGATACCAATCATAATCGGCATCTCACGAGAGAGGAGTCTCATATCAATGGTGAGGGGTTGAACGATGGCCGCCAGTCCCAATATAAGACCGATATTGGCAATATTACTTCCGACGATATTTCCCACAGCAATATCGCTTAGATGCTTGATACCAGCAACTACGCTGGTAACGAGTTCTGGCATGGAGGTGCCGAACGCCACTATTGTGAGACCTATAACTATTGGCCTGATATTGAAAGAACGGGCAAATCTGGATGCGCCCTTTACAAGCCACTCAGCCCCGAAATATAACCCTGCAAGACCTGCAAGAAATAAAATGATTTGTAATAACATCAGTTGTTGAGAATAAAGAGTTTATGTAAGAAGAATATAAATCAACATGGAGATATATTTATTAAGATTTGAGATGCTCATACCCTTGTGGTTTTATATGGTGGGTGCTACCATCGGTATATTTCATCTGAATGCCTCGGCCATTAATGATTTCTCCAATACAATGGATCATTCCTTTCACAAACAGGTGTGACTCTATAACCCGTTTTGCTTGCCCTTTAGGTAATACTATCAGCAACTCATAATCTTCACCATCAGATAAAGCATGGCAGAGTGGTGTATTTCCTGTTTTCCTTGATACTGTTATCGCCGCTTTGGAGATAGGAATTCGATCTTCGTGCAGGATGGCGCCGACATGGCTCTCTTCTAAGATATGATTTAAATCTGCTGTCAATCCGTCACTGATATCAATCATGGCATGAATCTTAAAATTCTTGTTTAATATAATACCTTCTTTTTGGCGCGGTTCAAAATGAAGATGCTTGCCGAGGATTGATCCGCCAAGGGTACCCGATACCAGAATCATGTCTCCTATCCTTGCTCCTGAACGACTGATTGGTCTTAATCCGTTATTTCTTCCTAACATGGCAACGTTGATACATAAAGGACCGCGACCGCTGATAATATCTCCACCAGCGATTTCGATATTATATTTATCTGCAATACTCCACATACCTTTATACAGTTCTTTTGCAAATTTTTCGGTGGTGCGGTCAGGGAAACAAATGGAAATTACTGCAACGGTAGCTTGGCATCCCATGGCTGCCACATCACTAATACTGCATGCGATTGCTTTTCTACCCACTTCCCTTGCCGTGCATTTTTTAAGGTCAAAATGTGTCCCATCTACCAGCATGTCTGTTGTGATGAGACACAATTTATCTTTAGAAATAGCTATTACCGCGCAGTCGTCTCCTATACCCAGAATAACGTCTTTTCGTCTTTTCTGCTTTTGTCGAATCCATTGTATGAATGAGAATTCACCCATGTAAAACCTTATATTTATGTTTAGTCGAGATAACCGTAATCACTCATTCACCCTGTGTAAAAAGATATTCAGAAGAATTTTCATCCGCTTTTTGATACCTAGTCGGTATTGGTTTCTATGCAAATTTATTCAGAAGTTTACTTGAATATTTCTATGATTTTTCGGGTATATCTCCATTCAAGTTGGCTTTTGGAATAATGCCATTATAAGTCTTTCGAGCAAATATTATAATAGCATTTAATACACTTTACAATAATTTGGTATAATAATTCGCATGTTGTTTTTTGTGAGAAGTTAAACTATTTTCATGTTTCTGAATTTCAATACTAAGATGCTTCATTCGCTTTGCACCTTAAAAAATAAAGTAGGAAATTGTAAGGATGAAAAGAGAAGAATTTTTTAGTGAAGATATCCTATCTGGCAAGTTATACGATAGGACAGTTATTAGAAAACTTTTATTGTACGTTCTGCGTTATAAAGCGTCAGGTTTGTTGTCCATCTTTATGGTGTTGACCACTACCGTGCTATTTCTGATGGGCCCGTATCTTTTTGGATATGCAATTGATCACGGCATCAATAAAGGAGATAGGGTAGTAATATATAAAACCGCATTGGCCTTATTAGGAATTGAAACCTTGCGGTTATTATTGGTGGTACTGCAAAGTTATAACATCCAAGCCATTGGGCAGAAGGTAATGCTAGATATGCGCATGGAACTTTTTAATCACGTCCAATCACTCCCAAATTCTTTTTTTGATAAAAATCCTGTAGGGCGGATTGTTACACGACTCACCAATGATATCGCTGCCATCGGGGAACTCTTTTCGGCAGGCGTGATTGTGGTCATAGGAGATATTTTCATTATTATTGGAATCTTTGTGGTTATGTTCATGCTAAACCTGAAACTTGCTATTATTACCCTTTCTGTTTTTCCAATTATTGTGATAATTGCTTTTAAATTTGGCGCTCGCATGAAGAATTCCTTTCGGGAAATACGGCGCAAACTAGCGCGTATTAATGCTTATCTTAATGAAAATATCACCGGCATGAAGGTCATTCAACTTTTTAATCGTGAGAGAAAAAACTATAAAAAATTTGATGAGATCAACGATGACTATTTAAAAGAACAGATCAAATATATCCGTTATTTTGCCGTGTTCCAACCGGCGATTAATATGGTTAGCGCATTGGCAGTTGGTTTAGTTCTTTGGTACGGCGCCATAAGGAATATGCACGGATTTCTTACCCTTGGGGTTTTAGTGGCATTTCTTGCTTACATCCATGATTTATTTGAACCAATACGAGATATTGTGGAAAAGTATAATATTTTTCAAGGTGCAATGGCGTC
>JAGWZR010000137.1 GCA_018968795.1 Planctomycetota bacterium
AAGTAATAAGGGCAAGCAACGCTATCGGTATCGAAATGCCGGGGTTTTTGTTGAGGTACCCCACTACCATCTGAACCCAACCCTGCTCGGCCCGCCTGTACCCCGCCTCAGTTAGCCAGAATTCGGTGCTCTCATTGCTGCGGAACTCTACGTATCCTTTTTTCTGGAGTTCTGAGGCAACATCAGCAACGAGGTATTTTTTTCACCCCCTCGTGCGTAACCAGGATTTCAGGAATCTCTCGTTCTAAGCCCTGTATCAGCGTACTCAATTTACTTGCTTTCAGATTTCTCACTCCATACCCTTGGGACGATATATGTCGCTTGTACATATAGCTGAGAAATTTGTCCTCCAGACCTTTTGTGATCATTTCTCGCTCCTAACTATTAAGTACACAGAAATAATTCCGCAATAATTGTTAAATACAGAAAAATTCTGTATATCACAACAACTCTTGCTTTTTACAGAGTAAATCTAAGACTTTCATAGCGCATTTTCAAGATAAATCTTGATTTGGCACTGGATTAATGATTATCTTAAGTAGTACTGTCATTAAGTTACCAAGAACATATTCACAATCGATGTGATTGGATACGTCATTCCTGAACAAAAAATCGGAATCGTGTAATTCCTTTTAATTCAAAACAATTTTCCCATGAAGGGGCAAATAATGATAAAGGTAACACCCATCGTCATTGACTTTGACGGCACGATTTGTGAGCATAAGTTTCCAGATATAGGCGAGCCTATGCCCGGCGTAAAGGAGGCGTTGGAGACCTTGAAGAAGGCAGGGTTTCGAATTATCGTTCACACCTGCAGAACGGCATCCTATTGGAAAGATGTCCTTCCCGGCAATCAGATAAAATTGGTTGAAGGATTTATGAAGTATCACAAGCTGCCTTACGATGTTATATGGACGCATGATAAACCTATCGGCATTGCCTATATTGATGACAAGGCAATACGTTTTGACAATAACTGGAAAGATATTGCAGAGCATATTCAAAATTACACAAACAAGATAGTTGAGGGCTAATGAAAAACAAGGACTGAAATCTAAATAAATGGATTTTTGTTCTAAAATTATTGAAAAAGGCTGTGGCAATTTTAATTTCCCAAATTGTCTTATACCTTGTAAGTATAGGCATGCTTAAGACATATTCCGTCCCACTTTTAAATAATATCATTTTGGTACGATAATTGTGAGAATAATTACTTAGTAAAGAGGATAATTATTCTTCAATAATTTGTGAAAGGGGAATGAATGAATAAAGACATTGAAAATCTGAAGAAAGCAGTGCAAAAGAAGGAGCTTGCTATTGAAAGATACGGCGATCAGATTAAGGTGTTGAACGATCCTAAAATCAATGCATTGCTCGAAGGTATCTTGCATAACGAGATACGGCACAAGGGGGAGTTGGAAGACCATTTAGATAGATTGTCTCAGTAAAGGAGAAAATATATGAGGGAGGGATATAAGTCTGTATTAGAATTCTTAGAAGCAGATTTGGAAATAGAAGAAGAGCAGGAACACCTGTATAACCAACTGGCGACTGCCTCAAAAGACGCCAAGGCGAAAGAGACCTTTCAGCATCTGGCAAGGGCGGCGAAAGGGCACAAGGACGCTATTGGAAAGCTTATCAGAGACATTGAATCGGATGTTCACGATGTAAGTTTTTATTGTTTCATGTGCGGCTGGGAGATCAATTTTGGGAAGATGCCCTCTGTAGGGAATGAAGAACGCTGTCCGTTGTGCTGTCAGAAATTTGCCCTTGTGGATGTGGATAATGATTATGAGATAAAATCTCTCCCGCAATAAATTATTATGTTTTGTGATTTTCATCTCTTAAGGTTAAGTCGTAAATCTAAAATCGTAACTTTAAGATCTTTAACTGGCTTGTTCGGATTAGGAGCATAAATTGAGCGAAGATTTAAAGGATATAAAATCAATTGCACTCCAGATGGAGATAGATGGGATAAAGTTTTATAACGATTTGGCAGGCAAGACCCTCCATCCCATGGGGAGGGCTATGTTCAGGTCTTTTGTGGAGGACGAAAAATTACACGCCAAAAGGCTGCGGGCATTGTTATCTGCGGGTAAGCAGGCGATCCAGACAAAAGGAAAGGATGAGGTAGACTCTAGGCAAAGGTTGCTCACTATTTTTCAGGAGATGGGCGGCGAACTTAAAAAGAGAGTCACCGTCAACACCAATGATATAGAGGCTGTAAGATTGGCTATAGAAATAGAAGAGAAGGGAGTTGTGTTTTATGAGCAGGCCGCTAAAGAGACAAATGATGGAAAAGAAAAGGAGACCTACCGCTTTCTCGCAGGAGAGGAGAAAACGCATTACAGTATATTAAAGAATACGCTCGAATATTTGGAAAATACGGAATTGTGGGAGGCTGAGAACGAGGGGCGTATCTATGATATGTGGACAAATATAGTTAATAAAAAAATATGAGAACAAAAAAAGTAGAGACATTCCGTAGGGAAAAAGATTTTCTGGGCGAGGTGAAAATTCCCTCAGAAGCTTACTACGGAGTTCAAACGGCCAGAGCTATTGAGAACTTTCCTATCAGCGGCCAGATATCTCAGCCTGTATTTACCATATCCGTTGTCCAGATAAAGAAGGCTGCTGCTATGGTTAACGTAGAACTTGGCTGTCTCGATAGCAAAATTGGCGATATGATCATTCGGGCATGCGATCGCGTATTGAACGGTGAGTTTCAGGACCAATTTTTGGTGGATGTGTATCAAGCGGGCGCAGGGACATCCCACCACATGAATATTAACGAAGTGATTGCAAATATTGCAATTGAAATGATGGGAGGAGAAAAAGGGAATTATTCTATTGTACACCCGAACGATCATGTTAATTACGGGCAGTCCACGAATGACGTTTATCCTACTGCTATGCGCATTGCAGTGCTGCGGGTGTCTAAAAAGCTTGTTGAGAATTTATATACCTTGACGGAGACATTTAATCAGAAGGCAAAGTCCTTTGATTCGGTTGTAAAATCAGCCCGCACACACCTCCAAGATGCTGTGCCTATCCGTGTAGGTCAGGAATTCTCAGGATATGCAGCATCCTTGCTTAAAGCAACGAGGGGGGTTGAAAGGGCGTCTGAATCTTTGAAGGAATTGGGAATCGGCGGTAGCGCTGCAGGTACGGGAATCAACACCCATCCAGAATATGCTGGCATGGTTGTAGAAAAACTCAGGAAGATGACGAATCTGGATCTGAGAGAGTCAAAGAATCGATTTGAGGCCATGCAGAGTAACGCACCGTTTGTTGAGTTCTCTGGCGCCCTCCGCACTATAGCCGTGGAACTTATTCGTATTGCTAATGATTTACGGCTAATGAACTCAGGGCCAAATACCGGACTCGGAGAGATTGATTTACCAGCGGTGCAGCCGGGGTCTTCTATCATGCCGGGGAAGGTCAATCCGGTTATACCTGAGATGCTGAACATGGTATGCTTCTCGGTCATCGGCAATGATCTATCAATTACACTAGCCGCTCAGGCTGGACAGTTTGAGCTTAATGTCATGATGCCTTTAATTCAGTATAAATTGGTCGACTCCATCCTTATTCTTACGAATGCAACTAAGATATTTAATGATAAATGTATCTGTGGAATAACCGTTAATGCGTCGAGATGTCAGGATTATGCTATGCGGAGCCTTGGAATTGGCACCGTTTTGAATCCCATTATAGGCTATTCAAAAGCTGCCGAGGTAGTGAGAGAATCGATGCGGACGGGAAAATCTATCAAGGAAACTATTCAACAACAGAAGCTTTTGTCTGAGGAACAACTAAATCAGGTGTTGTCTCCAATTTCTATGACCGAACCGCGTGGAAGGGAGACTATTATATAAGGCTTGCCATTTTGTAATTTATTTCTGAATCCCGTTCAGAAAAGGAGGTATTAAATGCTGAAAATTTTACGGTTATAAACCTTAATTTTATGATTTTTTTGTTGTAGTAGAAAGGAGTATTTGTATGAAAACAGTAATATGCTTGAGTTTTAGTCTGGCTGGTTTTATAGGGTTGGCAGGGTTAACAAACATGGTTTGTGCTCCTAAAGCCCTTGCGGGAGAGGAAAGGACGATTGCAGCACACGAACATGACAAGGTTAAATTACCTACCAAGAGGCTAATGATAGAAATTGAAAAGAGAGTGTATAACATATTAGAGGGCATTTTGATTGGTGATTTTAAATATGTTAAACAGGAAGCTGCTGCTGTTTCGGAGAAAGCAAAGCAGATAAACGAAAATTTCTTTCCGACAGGCCCGGATATGTATACATGGTATGCACGTTCAAAAGATGTAGCTCCAAGTAATGTAGAGGCAATTAAAAAATTAAGAGAAGAATTTAATTCCTATATGAGAAGAATAGACGCAGGTGTGCAGGACATTCAAAAGGCTGCAGATTCAAATGATGCAGAAGCAACATATAATGCGTTTTCAGGTTTGTTGACAAAAGCGTGTTTCGAATGTCACAGGCGGCTACGCGATACAAAATAAATACCTGTCCTGGAGATTAAGTTAAAAAGAAAGTGCAGATTATTTTATAATCTGCACTTTCTTAGTTTCAAAGATTAATTACACAATATCAAGTAGTAGCTGCGTGATTCTATTTACGTGTACTGCTTGATGCTTCAGAATTTCAAAAAGTCTAAGGGAACAACAATTTACTCCGTTCAGCATGATAGTTTAACCGACACTTTTACATTGGACTTCTCCTGTTGCCATTCTGAACGGAGCGAAGAGTCTAATTTAGGAAAGGGGTATACTCATGAAGAAAATTGGTCAAATGCGCCTTGCGTTAATTTGTGGGTGCGTCGCAACCTTGTTAGCCTTATCTTCCCTAGTGAAAGAAAATATTACATCGGGAAAAGATGTTGAGTCCCAGCATAGTGCGGAGCTTACGCCTACCCGTTCGCTGATGCAACTAATCAGTTCACATTCATCCAAGATACTCGATGCAATAATGATAGGGGACCATAACGCAGTAGTAATGGAGGCCACCGCGGTTGCTGAAGACAGCAAAGCTATAATGAAGAATTTCTTTCCAGAGGGTGGGCAAGTTGGCGAGTGGTTCAAAGAAACTGGGAAAAACCCAAAAAACGCTGAGGACATAAATGCTGTAAAAAAGGATTTTGAAAAATATTTAAAAGCTGTTGTCGATGCCGCAAATAATATTGTTGAAACCTCGAAAAAACAGAACATTGTTGAAACCTATAAAAGCTTTGATGCCATGTTGAAAAATGCATGTTTCACTTGTCATGAGGTAGCTCGTCCAAAGTGGCCAGAATGGCCTAAGTGGATGCAGATAAGCGGAGGTTAATCCACAAAGGACAGTAGTTTGCAAAATATTTGTATTTTGTTTAAAAGAATGTTAAGGTTTAGATGGGTAGTCGTTAATTTTATTATTATTGCATAAGAAAGGAGACGCTGCATGAAAAGAGTGGGGTTTTTCAGTGCTGGTTTATTAGGTTTGAGTTTGGCAGGATTAATAAGTATTATTAATCCTACCATGTGTGTTTCGGCCGAAGAAAAGGTAGTTGCCCATGAGGGTGTTGTTCAACCAACCAGGGCGTTGATGAACGATATAGCAAAGCGAATGAACAATATCCTCGATGGGATATTGGCTGGCAGTCTTAAATATGTTGCGCAAGAGGCTGGCGCTATTGTAGATCAGAGTTACAAGATAAATGAGACGTTTTTTCCGGTAGACCCAAAGGAAAACAAATGGTTTAAGCGCGCAAAAATAGATCCCAATGATTCAGAGAAGATTACAAGGTTAAAAGAAAAGTTTGATGTTTATTTAAGAGGAATAGTGTCATCAGCGCTGGAAGTTCAAAAAACCGCAAAGACAAATGAGCAGAAAGCAACTTTCAAGGCCTTCACCAATATGATTGAAAAGAGTTGTTTCGAATGTCACGAAGATATCCGTGACACAATGATACCTATTGAAAACCGATAAATTTTAATCGTTCCTAAAATAGTTTAAAAGAAAGTGCAGAATGTTTCATCATCTGCACTTTCTTTTATAAAATCAGCCAGAAAACCCCAAGCTTTTGAGCTTGGGGATGAATGGCTGCCCGGAGCGAAGCGGAGGCCATTCATGGGTTTTTACCTGAAGCCCCAGCCTTTAGGCTGGGGAGTGGTTCACTTT
>JAGWZR010000138.1 GCA_018968795.1 Planctomycetota bacterium
GTCGTAATGAAATATGCGTAATTGGATTACCCCGCTGCGACTTCGTGTTTTCTTCTACCCGAACATGCTTTATTGCTTTTGGCTATGAAGAGAGTCCACTAGAAATGACCATTCTACGCAAATTGATCCAGGAGCGCGGAATACAGGCAGTTGAGGCCAGTGGTTCCCTTGCCCCAGCCCAAAACGCTTTCTGTGCAAAGATATGCTCAAAAATTATCACTTCGCAGTTTTGCATTGTTCTGATAAATAATGAGGAAAAAGATGGACGTGAAATCCCAAACGCAAATGTGAACATGGAATACGGCCTTATGCTGGGATTTAATAAATATGTAATTCCTTTTCAGCGTGCCGTCCAGAAATTACCTTTCAACGTAGCCGGTTTGGATACAATTAAATACAATAATAGAGATTTCGAGCGATTAGCCGCTACCGCAATAGATCAAGCAATCGAAACTACCCGCCAAGAATCAATCAGTCCTTTAGGGGCTAATCAAATTACAGAGGTTTTCCTCCTCACTAAAAAAGCTCTAATCACACCGCTCAATAACGAGGGAGATAAAAACATCTATCAATTGGGTGCACCACTGGGGTTCAACTTACTAAATGATTTCTCGGGTATGAATTACATGTATTTTGGAAATTTTACTGCTCTTCGCCCAGAGACAGTGTTATGGCGCCTCAGAATGTTAACAGAAATACTTGATGGGAGACGAGCGACACTTAAAGATCGCGTAAAAGTTGGAGTTGCAACTGAAGAACAAGTACAACTATTGGAAGAATTATTGCAAAGACTCGAGATTTGGCTTGTGGTAACCAGCAATGAAGAGAAGACTGTTTTAAACAAGGTGCTTAATACTAGTTCTCAACACTATAAGACACAAGTGTTTTCAATTGGAGATGTTTGGAATGAATTAGAGAACCTTGGCAAGGCTTAGTTTTCATAGATGGGTGAAGCACGCTCACCCAACCTACAAAACCATAGTGCCGATGGGTTCACTTCGTTTAACCCATCCTACTCGACTTATTCCTCTAACCCACCGATTTCACAACTCTTGCCCTATTTTTAATCTTATAACACGAAAAAGCTTTTTCCTTTAAGTGTTCTATAATATTCTCGTGACTGGACATATTCCGTGATTTTGACGTCAAATTCCGATATTTTTTGGAAAATTAATTTACATTGGGATACAGATTTTCACCGATAATTACTATAGTGAACGACAATAACAGATGGACAAATCCTTCTGTGTACCCCTTTGCTAAATGGGGATTGAGGGGGGGATTAATTTCGAGGTATAGGAAAAATACTCGGCCAGATGCTCAAGCCGATATGCCTTTCCCTGATCTAGAACCGGGGTTTGCATGCTTAGCTTGCGTTCCCCTGTCTTCGTTGTCGAGATTCTTCTAAGTCTTCAAAGAGTTTTACTCGGCGCGGCTCATCAACGTTATCTTCCCACTTAAGAAGTTCTACTTTCAAGTCTTCTTCTCTAACAATCTTGACAAATACCAACTCGCTATCTTCGCGGATGAGACGTTCCTCTTCACTGAAGACTTTGGTCCAAGTGCCGGTATTGAAATACTCCTTCCCGCCCTTTCCACCGTTGTCAATTGATTGGAGATCGGCGTTATGACTATGACCCATGATGACATAGCGAACGTCCAGATGTTTGAAAATTTCCTTGGCATTTTCGGCTACTAAATCACTAAGGACATTCGGCTTCTTTTTCTTTCCCCTAGGATAGAGTAAAACAAAAAGGAAGACTCCCCAGAAAAAAAGCACCAGAGGTGTCCACAAAGGTACAACAACGATACTGAATAAGAATGTTAAAAAGAGAAAGAATACTCCTAATGGGAAGAAGAGGTTGCACATGATCAACCTACGCATCAATTTCCATTTCCCTTGCAGATGGTTTCCTTGCCGGAATACGCTAGTTGCCCTTAGTTTATCGATATTTTCAAGTACTTGTTTTTGAATATTCCATAGAGAAGCTAATTTTACAAGGCGTGTATGATGTGCGGCGTCACGGGCGGCATACGCAGAATCTGGAATACGCTTCCAGGCGCGGCGTATTTTTTTTAGCATGTAAAGTCCATCCTTCCAAGCGAAGTTCAAAAAATGTATTGGATGGTGGAGAAGAAACCAGGATACGAATTTCGTCGGAGGTTTAATATTATCAGCGAAAGGCTCTTCATTTTCGACCCTGTTAAAGAGGTATCGTACGAAGAGCGACCCAAAGGGGAGGTCGATTTCATCCTTCCGTTTCGGGTCTGCAGGAAGAAGTGGTTCGAGCCAGTTCCTAAAACAATTCTGTTCGTCGTATTGGTTGCCATGCTCTACCCAAAGGAGCCCAGGCTCATAATAGAACCAATCACTGAAGCGTAGCAATCCCCAGGGAGATAATGGGGTTGTCATGTTTGCGGCATTCTCGGATGCTACTTGTTCGCAAAGGTCATGCATTTCTTTTATAAAAGCATCGCGGACCTCCATGTAATGGAACTCGACGTCGTGGTTGCCTTTTATGATAGTAACGCTATGGCCTTTGACAATGAATTTAGCCATAGCTTCAAAGAACTGCTTGTGCCCCTCCATGATTCTGCCAAGCTTGTATACCGTTTCAAGCCTTCCGCAACCGAGTCCGTACTTAGGTCGCTCCGGGTCGCGGTTGTGGCTTTCGTCTGCATCATCAATCGAAGTTACCTGGAGAAAATCGAGAAAATCTCCATTGATAATCAGATGCCAGGGTTTATCGTTCCCGTGACTTTGATCCGAATAGTAAGCAAGGAAGCGTGCGAATTCTTCGTCAAAAAAGAAGTCCTCGTTACGGGAGAATCTC
Source organism: Planctomycetota bacterium (assembly GCA_018968795.1). GTDB lineage: Bacteria > Planctomycetota > Brocadiia > Brocadiales > Brocadiaceae > REEB58. The sequence goes on from JAGWZR010000138.1 coordinate 2,835, forward strand.
TTTGTACTTGGATGGAGGCCTTCGCTCAAATGAAGGTCGCTGATGATTAAAAGATTGTGGTCAGGTGTTGGATGTAACAATTCGTGACTGTTGTTACTAGTCTCAGACATTGGAGTCTTCCGGGCAGGATGATATAAATTTGCTTTTAAATATTTAGACAGGATAATACAGAAAACTATGAAATTGTCAAGCCTTATTTTTACGTGGTAATAGTATTGTTTTAGATATTAGGTAATACGAGCGAATGGACATATTCCTTGATTTTGAAGTCAAATTCTGATATTTTCTAAAAAACCGATTTATATTAGGAAGCGGACTTTCACAGATATGCGCAGCGCAGTAAGGGTTTAAAAATTTAAACCCCTTCATTTAAAAATCCGTGTTTATCCGTGTTCATCTGCGTCCAATATTCTCTTTATAGTAAAAATGGAAAAACTACTAAGATTGTCATCTATATACGATATCATCAAAAAGGCAGAGCAATGCGAACGATTGAGCTCTGAGGATGGGGTGCGGCTTTTTAAGTCTAACGATATCCTCCATATTGGTCATGTAGCGAATGTCATCCGAGAGCGAAAGAACGGCAATAAGGCTTACTATATTACCAACCGGCACATCAACTACTCCAATATTTGCAAGAATCGGTGTAAGTTCTGTGCCTTTAGCAGAGACAAGGAAGCGGCAGGCTCATACGAGATGGATATGGAAGAAATCCTGGAAAAGGCGATAGTAGCCGCAGAGGAAGGCGCAACGGAACTGCACATCGTGGGCGGATTGCACCCAGACCTTCCGTTTGACTTTTATGTAAAGATGATTCGTGAAATTCACGAAAGCTGTCCTGATATGCATATCCAGGCATTTACCGCCGTAGAAATCGAACACCTGTCTCAATTAGCAAAGCTTTCGGTACGCCAAACGTTAAAGATACTCAAAGAAGCTGGGTTGGGATCCTTGCCTGGAGGCGGTGCAGAAGTATTTTCCCCAAGGATTCGTGAGCAATTGTGTCCGGAGAAACTCAGTGGTGAAGGGTGGCTGCAGGTAATGCGCGAAGCACATACTCTAGGATTGAGAAGTAATGCGACAATGCTTTACGGTCACGTGGAGACGCCTGAAGATAGAATTAACCACCTCATTAAGTTAAGAGAACTTCAGGACGAAACGGGCGGTTTTATGTCTTTCATTCCGCTAGCATTTCATCCCAGGAATACAGAATTATCAAATCGTTCCAGTACTACGGCAATGCTTGATTTAAAGGTTATTGCAATCAGTCGTTTGATGCTTGACAACTTTGACCATATCAAGGCTTTTTGGATCATGCTGGGGGTCAAGTTGTCCCAGGTTTCTCTCGGCTTTGGCGTGGATGATATTGATGGAACGGTGCAGGAAGAAAAAATTACCCATGCCGCTGGCGCCGAAACACCTGAGGCGTTATCTGTCCACGAAATCATTAAACTGATCAAAGAGGCTGGCCGCGAGCCTGTAGAACGGGACACACTCTATAGTCCAGTAAAAAGAAAACAACGAGATGTCGTACTTCAAAAAGTATAGATTGATATTCACCACATATTTTCACGGAATAACACTGAATTATATGAAGCATAATAAATTTTTGACGACCCGGTTTTGTTACTTACGTATAAACGCGAATCCAGACTTCAAAGCCATGGATTCCGGCTTTCGCAGGAATGACAAAAGGCTCAATAACAATTCTATATTCAGTAATATTCCGTGTCTTTCCGTGGTGAATTCTTATACATTTAGAAACCAGGAGGTTTTTTGTATTCAATGACTACATTCACGAAACTCTTCAGCCCTTTTAAAATCGGCTCTCTCAGTATAAAGAACCGTATGGTGATGTCTCCTATGGAGACCCATTTGTGCGACAAAGAAGGTTTTGTCACAGAAGAGCTTATTATGTATTACAAAGAACGTGCTTTAGGTGGCGTTGGCTATATTACCGTAGAAAACACTGCTGTAGAGCCAGTGGGCAGGGTCAACGACGGCATGCTGTGTATCTATGATGACAAATTTATCCCGGGATTAAAAAAACTAACGGACTGTATTCATGCGGCAGGCGGGAAGGCTGTCTTACAGTTAAGCCACGCTGGGAAAGAGGCGCTGCCCTATTATACCAACCTGGAACCAGTGGCGCCCTCTGCCATTCCAAGCCCTTTAACCAAGCAAATGCCTAGAGAATTAACCATTGAAGAAATCAAGTCGATAGTTAATAAATTTGCTGATGGCGCTAATCGTGCTGTAAAAGCTGGATTTGACGGCGTTGAAATTCATATGGCGCACGGCTATCTGGTCAATCAATTCTTTTCTCCAGAATCCAATATACGAACAGATAGCTATGGAGGCGATACGGCTCGCCGTTCACAATTTGCAAAGGAGATTATCGAAAGTATCAGAAAACGCACGTCAAAAGATTATCCTTTGATCTGCCGCATTAGCGCGGACGAATATACCGATACCGGGTTGAAATTGGAGGAAAGCAAGGAGATCGCCAGGATACTTGAAAAGGCTGGCGCCAGCGCTATCCACGTTTCTGCGTGTAACTATTCATCTCCATTTTTTAATATACCTTGCTATTATTTAGAAGAAGGGTGTTTTATCCACCTGGCCGCTGGCATTAAGTCTGTTGTAAAAATACCTGTGTTGGCTGTGGGGAGGATTGTAGACCCTGACATGGCTGAAAGTGTGTTGCAAGAAAATAAGGCTGATCTTATTGTATTGGGACGTGTACTCATTGCCGATCCACACTTTCCTAACAAGGTGAGAGAAGGCAGAATCGCGGACATAAGAACTTGCCTGAGTTGTAATCGGTGTATTGAAAGCATTTCTGATAAGAAGCTTGTGTGTACGGTCAATTCCTATATTGGAAGAGAAGAGAATTTGCGGTTGCAAAGAACTAGTCGGCCCAGGAAAATATTGGTTATTGGGGGAGGACCAGCAGGATTGTCTGCCGCACACATATTGTCTGTTCGCGGCCATAATGTTACTTTGTGGGAAAAGGAATCCCAACTTGGAGGAAGTTTCCGCTATGCCTCCATGGCGCCCAAGAAAGAGCCTATGAGGAAGTTCCTCGATTATTTAATAAATCAGGTCAAAAAAACAAATACCTCGATTCATCTCAATAAGGAGGCTACTGCATCGTCTATTAAACAATTTGCTGCCGATGTGGTTATCCTTGCACATGGAGCGAAGAACGTCCCCGTTGAAATCAATGGCGCGCAAGGCAACGGTGTACTCAATGTTACGAATGCTTTCTCAACCGCTGATTCTCTCGGAAACAATGTGGCGATTGTTGGGGGAGGACC
>JAGWZR010000139.1 GCA_018968795.1 Planctomycetota bacterium
GGGGGGTGTAAGTTTTCTGCAACACACCCCCAGGCCTATGGTAGGTCAGGCGTCCTCGCCTGACATTATAATGACAAGCGGAGACGCTTGTCCTACCAATGATGGGAGCTTAAACCCTGTCTCTACTTGCCGAACCATCACAACGAAGTAATAATGCGTTCACTATAGATTCCTCGGCTCCGCTCGGAATGCCGTCACGTAGAAAGGGATTGGGTGGAATTACAAGAGAAAACTAAGGTAGTAATTACTGTGTTACGATTCAAACAGATATCGACTTGCCTGCCCTAAGGAAGATGAGTCTAAACTCAGGATTATCTATTTTAAGACACCGTTTAACTGCCTCAACATAAATCTCTTTCTGGCAGCGGTATTTCTCTGCTTGTGCCGCAAGATTGGTTGTTTTAACGCGATCCGTCTTATAATCAGCGATAATAATACGGCTGCCTATTTTATAGAGGACATCAATTGCACCCCGCATGACCTGCCCATTCCACCTAAGCAAGATAGGCTCCTCCCGCCCAAGAATCTCCGCATCTTGTAACTCTCTGTATGCCTCTGAGTCAAGGAAGACAGAGAGTATCTTTACTGCTTCTGCTTTTAAAAACTCCACGTCTTGAATTTGCATAGTATCAAGTGAAATTCCTTTCAGTCTTGCAACCTCGTCTCCTCCTTTCAAATGAGAAGACATGGGAATGGTTTCATGGTAATTTATGTAATCACTTCCTTGAACGGTTACGCTGCCTTTATCTCTTTCAAGGGCAATGACCCATTTCGCAGCTAATTCAACCGACCTCTGGAGCTCCTCTCGCGTTCCATGAAAATCCCATCCCTCCAGCGCACGGTGGCAAACAGAGCCAATCAATGCGGCGTGATTTAGGTGAACCCGGGAAATCTCTTCCACATTGTCTTGGATATGCGGCATATCTCGTATTATTGCCTCTTCGTCAGCCATGGTGGATGGAGAAACAAAGAGCGGCGTCTGGACTGCCTCGGCCATTATGTCCTCTCGTTTTTTCCATATTTCTACAAACGATTCCCAATTAGCGTCCATTTCCTTTTCTTTGGGAGGTTTCGATGGACGGTGTATGCCGTCAAACCTGAAACGTTCTACAAAGACCTCAGCATTTCCTAAAGGAACCTTCTTTACCTCTGCATCCCCAAGCTGAATACCTGCGGCATCCATCAGGGCTTGTGTAATCAGTCCCATATAGGATTTGTCATCGTCCTTCACGGAACCTGTAAGGATCAGCCGTTCCTTTGCCCTGGTCATTGCCACATAGAGGACGCGTTTTTCCTCCTCCCACGAACGGGCATTTAACTTTTTTTCAATTACGATGCTCTGAAGATTCCGCGCTTGTTGACTCCCCCTGCCAATAACAATACCGGTTGTGGACGTAGACCAATCAAATATCGCCGAGTCCAACGCCTCTTTGTCGTTTCTTACCTCACCATGCAAATTGCCAAGAATGACAACGGGGAATTCCAATCCCTTCGATTTATGGATCGTCAAGATTTTCACGACATCCAATGTCTCATCCGAAAGGGGGCTTTCCCCTTCCTCTCTAGCCTCCTTTATACGCATTGTGATACGGTCTATAAAAGTCTTTAAGGAAATACCCTCTGTTTGCTCCATGTCACATGCCATCTGGTAAAGCTTCCAGAGGTTTGCCAGCTTCTGTTCGCCATGCCAGGCAGAGGCTGTAATCTCGGCAATATGAGTTCCGTCCATAATCTCTGCAATGAGTTGAGAAGCAGGAAGTATGTCTGCGCGCACACGGATTTTTCTCAAAAAATTATAGAAGTATTCCACGACAACTTTGAAATCAGAAGAAAATTCTCCTTGTTCCCCTTTGCTAATCCCACGAAAACCCCCTTTATGAAAGGGAGACTGAAGGGGATTATTTTCATTGTTCTTTACGTCATGACAAGGCATAAACATCTTACTTGAAATATCCTTCCGGTAATCCAAAAGATGATTCATTTTAAGTTCATATATCTCACGATCTGTTAAGCCTACGATCGGTGAGCGTAGCACGCCTGCGAGGGCAATTGCGTCATGGGGATTTTCTATGACGCGCAGGAGGTTAATAAAATCAAGGATCTCCTGAGTGGTATAAAAGTATTTTTCACCTTCCACGATGTACGGGATACCATATCGTTTAAATGCCTCAACATAGGGTCTTACCTGTGTAAATGCTCGTAGAAGCAAGGCCGCATCCTTGTATTTAAGCCTATGAAGCCCTTTCCCCGCTTTATCTTCTATAGCTTCGTTATCCACGTGTTTTGTAATCCATCGCGCAATCCACTCGGCTTCTGCCTCTCTTGCCTCGTCCGCCTTGAGTTCTTTTCCTTCTTTATCAGAAACGAGGACAACCTCAACTTTTTGAGAGTCGTATTTTTGGGGACGGTTGGCATGTATAGAGATGTAGCAAGGTTGTAAACCGGGCTGTTCCACCATAATCCTTCCGTCAAAGAGCTGATTTACAGCTTCGATGATACCGGAATGGCTCCTGAAATTCTCCTGTAACTTCAGCGTCTCTTCCTGTCCGCAAACCTGTTTTACCACCTGTTCATAGGCTTCGATGTCCGCCCTGCGGAAGGCATAAATGGACTGCTTGGGATCGCCCACAATAAAAAGCTTTCCCGGTTCAAGAGCAACTTTACGGGCTTCTTTGCTGTAATGTCCTAAAGCCTCGGAGAGAAAAAGAACGATTTCATATTGGACCGGGTCTGTATCCTGAAATTCATCAACAAGTATAGCCCTGAACTCGTTCTTCAGTTTCTCACGAATGTAACGATATTCCCTATTTTGCAGCAAGTCCCTTGTAAGGGTAAGGAGTCCATCAAAGGATACATACCCCTGAGACAAATATGTTTGCCGAAATGTTTTTGCAAAAGGCAGAATGCGACACACTACAGTCTTTACAAATTCCTCATCAACAGCCTTTAACTTCTTTAACAGGACATGACACTCTTTTACCAGCGCTCGTGCGGTATCAAATCCTTCGCCTGTCCAACCTGTCTCTGCTTTAGAAGCTTCTTTATCAAGGTCGTATTCTAAATTATTAAGATACCCGAAACCCTGCTTTTTTACCGCATCAAAGATCTTTAATAGTTCTTGTAATTGTACGAGAAGGTTATTGTCGGGCTTTTCACAGCAGGGAATAGCGCGAAGAATCTTATTAAATAAAGGCTCTATGATGGATTGGATGCTCGAACTATTATCTAACGTTGACGCAAGAGAAGCCATGGGAATAGTAAATTCTGATAATCGTTTTGCTAGTTCCTTGAGCGACTCGATGTCCAATCGCCTCAGGACATCCTTCCAGACGTTGGCATTGGGCGAGGCAAGGACAAGTTCCGCATCCAGCCACTTCGTCCATTCTTTATCAAATAGCTCATCAAAAATATCCCCTTCATCCACCGCAAATCCAGGCGCTACCCCTGATTCAATAGGATAGAGGCGCAGGATATAGGCGGCAAAGCTGTGAATAGTTCCGACAAGGGACTTGTCCATATCCTCCAGGGACTTCCTCGCACGGCGTTCAATCTCACGATATGTTGTCTGGTAAGTATCACGGATGTGCGCAAGAAATTCTTCCCCTTTTATTTTTTCTTCTGACGCGGCATTCCCATTGATAACGGCAACAATTTTCTCCAGTTCATCCATCAGCCGAACCTTCAAATCGCTGGCAGCCTTCTCCGTAAAAGTCATGGCTACGACTCTGAGGATGGGGCTTTCTTCTGCTTGAAACCTTTTGTGGCCTAAGAGCAAGTGCAACATGCGATTCACCAGAAGCGTGGTCTTGCCCGTTCCAGCGCCAGCCGTCACGACAATATTTCTATCCTGCTCAGATACGGCAAGTTCCCTTACATCGTTATCAATAGGCTTTGACATTTTATTAAATGAGTGAACTTATAACCGCCTCTCTTTCCCGTCCTTCGCAAGGAGGAAATCGGAAGGTGTTATTTCTGCGATTTTATTTCAACTATGCTTTTGCGTGATAGATATGAGTATGACGTGAGAATTTACCTACGAAAGTTTTTTGAATTTTTCCCGCACCTCATCCATTTTCCCGCAGGTCATCTTCCCCTCCGGACACTTGCTATTTACACAACCAGGACCTGCGTCCTTAAAGATGTGAGGAGAAACTTTTTTGACCAATCGAAGCATCTCTATTGCCATAGCCCTTATTTCCCACTGGGCGCGATTACAGCAGCGCACACGGAAGAAATGTAACAGTTCACGGGCGTTCATAGTAATAATAATCTTTGTCTCCGCAGCATTTGGCAATAAAAATCTGGCGTCCTCAAAAGCGCTTTCTCCGCCATTTCCAAGCATTTCCACCAACTCATCATACCATTCTTGAAGAATTTTCATTTTTTCGACAAACCACTTCTTCTTGCCTATTTTTTCTATGCTGGGCGGCACAACGAAATCGAACCCTCCCGTTTTCTTGCTGTGCTGTCCCACATATCGCTGGCTCTGCTGAGAATAAGAAGCCAGGCGATGTCGAACAATTTGGTGAGAACAAGCGCGGGAGATACCTTCCACACCAAAGGTGAAGATAATGTGTTCGATAGGTGAAAGGTGTCGCATATCAATCAACTTTTCAATAAAATTTGCCTGATCCTTGCTTGCGACCTGTTTTTTTAGCTCATCAACCGAAGCCGGACTATAGCAGAGCTTGGCCGCCTGAGATACCATTTCTTCAGGATTGGGCGTGTATCGTAATAGTATGACGTTTAATTTGGATTCTGGCATACGTTTATTACCAAAAATGAAATTAGGAATAAACTAAGAATATATCCGTAATTAACTATTCCATGAAAGTCCCCCTTTGAAAAAGGGGGATGAAGGGGGATTTTGCATTGAAAACAGCTTTCAAATCCCCTCTCACCCCCCCCTTTACTAAAGGGGGAAAATTAATTACGGATAAGTTCTTATTCTGTATTCTAACTTCTGGTTTCTGGATTCTGCAATTATAATAATTTATCCACTTGTTCACACAGGGTTTTCACGGCATCGGCAGAACGTTTCAAGGCAGCCGATTCTTCTGCGTTGAGATTGATCTCAAATATCTGTTCGATGCCCCTTGCGCCGAGTTTTACGGGCACACCCACAAAGAGACCGTTAATACCGTATTCACCCTCACATAGAGCGGCACAAGGTAAAATCTTTTTCTTGTCTTTTAGTATTGCTTCAACCATATCAACCACTGCCGCCGATGGTGCATAAAAGGCGCTGCCCGTCTTGAGCATGTTGACAATCTCCGCGCCCCCATCCCTTGTGCGTTTTACAATGGCTTCTAGTCTTGGTTTGGGAATTAATTCCTCAATAGAAACTCCTGCAACGGTTGTATACCGCGTGGAAGGAACCATAGCATCTCCGTGTCCGCCAAGCACAAAGGCATGGATATTTTCAACGGAAACGTTAAGCTCCATCGCAACGAATGTGCTGAACCGCGCGGCATCCAACACACCTGCCATGCCCATGATGCGATTTTTAGGAAATTGGCTCACCTTATGCGCCACGTAGGTCATGGCATCCAGTGGATTGGACACGATAATCAGGATGGCATTTGGTGAGGACTTTACAATATTTTCTACCACTCCTTTTACGATACCTGCATTGATCTTGAGTAAATCGTCTCTGCTCATTCCCGGCTTCCTTGGCACGCCGGAGGTGACGACCACTACATCGGAATTCCTTGTTTCTTCATATCCATTAGCGCCGGTAATTTTTGAATCATAGCCGTAGACAGGCCCTGACTCCATGATGTCCAACGCCTTCCCCTGCGGCATGTCCTGAACAATATCCACCAGTACCACATCGCCTATCTCTTTTTCAACCAGCCGCTGCGCCGTCGTTGCCCCCACGTGCCCCGCGCCAACAACGGTTATTTTTTTTCTAGCCACATTAAACCTCCGTAAAATCAGCAACAGGAACTAATTTTTCCATTTTTATAGCCTTTCGTTTTGTCACAATTGTTTCTAATTTTGAGACAACATCCGCATCGTATTCCCTTTCACCGCATTGGATACAAACACCAGTCCGCTTTATCCGGGAGATAGTTACTTTATACCTAATTCTTCCAATTGACTATCGGAAACTTTCCAACCATCCAT
>JAGWZR010000140.1 GCA_018968795.1 Planctomycetota bacterium
AAGGTATTCCACTATGGATGGGTAAAGCATCCCAAAATTATGAATGAAAAGAAAAAAGAACAGACTTCGCATTATCATAAAAAAATTTCTGATAGCGAAAGGGTCTTCTTTGAAAGAGAGGAATATCCTTATAATGAATACGAAATTCTTAAAGAATTTCGTCAAAGTCATCCAAAAGTGATGGAAGAGAGGGTAAACAATGCAAGGCGACTGCGACCGCGGAGAAACAGATGGCTCAACTGGAGATTTTATAAAGAGGTGTTTACGCATGGATTTAAGGGATAAGGCTACGGTCTCTGCTCTTATAATAACATACAATGAAGAAAATAAAATAGAGGATTGTCTTAAAGAACTTCAATGGGTGGATGAGATTATTGTAGTTGATGCCTTTAGCAACGATAGGACGGCTGAGATTGCGAGGAAGTACACCCCAAAGGTGTATCAGCGCCCCTGGCCAGGGTTTGGAGCGCAAAAAAACTTTGGAATTCACCAGGCTTCATCCGACTGGATCCTCATAGTGGATGCGGATGAACTGGTATCGCCAGAGTTACAAAGAGAGGTATTGGAGAAATTATCTAACCCAGAAGAGGACATAGTTGGCTATCAGATACCAAGATGGAATTATTTAAGCGGCAAGCGGCTTAAAGGCAAGTCATCCTTCCCGGACTATCAGTTGAGGTTTTTCAGAAAGGATAGAGGTAGATATAATGATGTTGAAGTGCATGAAAACCTAATTATTAAAGGCAGGATTGGGTTTTTGAAGAACCCTCTCCACCATTTTTCCCAGAGGAAAATATCGGATCACATTAATAAAATCAATCTTTACACCACCTTGTCTATGAAAGAACGAGCAAAGGTCAAGCAGATTGTTCACTGGTGGAATTTCATAGTCAACCCCCTAGTCGTATTTCTAAAACTGTACATTATGAAATATAATTTTCGTGATGGGATTCGTGGATTGATCATATCGGTTTTGGATAGTTTCAGCACCTTTTCAAAATATACAAAGGCGTGGGAAAGGCATAACAGATGAGAATACTTATCCTTGCCATCCGCGCTATGGGTGATGTGGTGCTGATTACCCCTATTATAAGATTGATACGCCAGAATCTTTCTCCGTTTTATCTTGCCATCTTAGTTGATTCTATTAGCGCCGAGGTGTTACTTAACAACCCCTATATAGATAAGCTCTATGTAATAAATAGGACTGAGCATCGCAAAAAACCCATATTCCAGCGTATAGGTAGAGATATTGAATTTATAAAGGAATTAAGAAGGGAGAGTTTTGATATAACAATTGATCTATTCAGTGGCCCGCGGAGTGCAATACTATCCTATCTGTCAGGAGCTGATGTCCGCTATGGCGAAGATAAAAGAGCAAAGCTCAGGGGATTTCTATATAATAAGAGAGTAAAAGTTAAGGAAGAGGGACATCATCTGATAGAGCAAAAACTTCAGATAATAAACAGTTTGATTCAAAAGGCTGAGGACACAGCCCTGGGGCTTTTCCTTACGGAAAATGAGATTAATGGGGCCAAAAGATTGTTAGTGGAAAAGGGGGGAGGGGATGGTAGCCTCAGGGTGGGATTGTTTCCAGGCTCAGGCTGGCATCACAAGAACTGGCCACCAGAGAAATTTGCTAACTTGGGAGACAGCCTTGCGGATAAATATAACGCTGAGATTTTGATTTTTGGTGGGACAAGGGATGTAGCTGTGTGCAAGCAGGTAGAAGGTTTAATGTTAAATCCCTCAATTAATCTCTATGGTGTCGCATCAGTGCGTGATACTATTGCCCTCATAAATGAGGTCGACCTTTTCGTCTCTAATGATACAGGGCCTATGCATATTGCAGTCGCTTTGAAAAAACCAACAGTAGCGCTTTTCGGTCCATCGGATGTCAAAAAATATGGGCCCTGGGGAAAGAATGCAGTGGTGGTTTCAAAATACCTTCCATGCAGCCCCTGTCCCCAGCAGGTTGATACATGCAAAGATAACCAATGCATGAAACTCATTGAGGTCGGTGATGTCCTAGAAAGTATAAAGACATTTATAAAAGACGAAGATGCAGGGTAATTTTAAAAAAGTCCTTATAATAAAACTGAGATATATCGGTGATGTCCTTCTCACAACCCCTGTTATAAGGTGCGTTAGAGAAAACCTCCCTGATGCCTATATAAGTGTACTGGTAAATAAAGGAACGGAGGACACTATATTGTATAATCCTGATATTAACGAAATCCTGTTAATAGACAGAGGAAAGGTAAAAGGTGGGAACGTTTTATCACGCATGTTGAGTCAGTTAAGATTGATTCTTGATATCAGGAAGAAGATGTTTGATTTGGTTATAGACCTTACGGATGGCGACAGGGCTGCCATCCTGAGTTATATAAGTGGTGCAAAGGTCAGGGTAGGATTTAATAGCGAGAACAAGATAAGGGGGAGGTTATACAATCTGGTCGTGAGGCCAGAAGGTATAAGGCACATAGTTGATTACCAACTTGAGGCTGTTAGTGCCCTCGGATTAAAGATTGATAGGCCGGAACTCGTATTAAATATACCTGAAGAATATGACGCCTACGTTAAAGAGACATTGAAGGGATTCAACATAGATGAAGATGAACCATATGTAATTATACACCCAGGTGGCAGGTGGTGGTTTAAGTGCTGGCCACCTGAAAGCTACGCAGGTCTGATTGACAGGATTCAAGGAGAGCTGGGAATAAAAGTAGTAATTACAGGAGGGGGGAAAGAAGAGAAGGTTGTAGAAAAGATAATCTCATTCATGAAGACCAAGCCATATTCTTTATTAAATAAGACCACCATTCTTCAACTTGCCTCAATAATCAAAAGGGCGTGTCTTTTTGTTGGAAATGATAATGGTCCGATGCACATATCGGTAGCTGTTGGTACGCCTGTCATCGCCCTCTTTGGCTCATCAGATCCGAGAGTATGGGGTCCATGGGGAGCTAATCACACCATAATTTATAAGAGTGTAGAATGTAGCCCATGCAGACATACCGGCTGTGATAAGGGGGAGTCTAATTGTATGAAGGTCATCAGTGTGGAAGAGGTAATGAAAGAGGTATGGAAAAGATTACAAAGGGGATACTTAATAAATCAAACCCCCCTGCAGAGGTTTTAACCCGGAAATGGTTATCAATAAAATCAGAGAAGTATTTGAAAACTACATATAAATTGATAGGATGTGTAGCATCTTCGGTGGATAATTAATCCGTACCATCAGCATGGTTTGTGGGCTTAATTTGCCCAAAAATGATATATTTATAAGCATGGAAATAGTTGAAATCTTTAAAAAAAGATATTCGAAAAATTGGAAAGAGGATATTTTTGTCCTCTGGCAACTCTCGCTGCCATATATATGGAGACTGGTCGCTGCAGTCCTTTGTAGTGCAATGCTATCAGGCGTTAATGGCGCGGTTGCATGGCTTATTAAGCCCGTATTAGACTCCCTTTTTATTAAAAAGGCATCAGGTTTTTTATTTCTTCTACCCTTTGGTGTCGTAACTCTTTTTTTTCTGCGAGGGACATTTGCATTTTTGACTGACTACTTGATGAGTTCCATAGGCGCAAAAATAGTCAGATCATTGAGGCAGGGTATTTACAGCAAACTCCTCGTCTTACCGCTCTCCTTTTACAATGAGACGTCAAGCGGGTCTGTGATGTCAAAGGTATTTAATGATATAGAAACATTGAAAAGCACGGTAGCTGATACGGTAAAAGACTTTTTTGTTTCAGGCGGTACCGTAATTGTGCTTACCATTGTAGCTATTACAAGAAAGTGGGACCTTACCCTGATGTCAATTATAGTAATACCGCTTATTATTTTCAGCATTGCCAAGTTTGGGACAATGATGAAAAGGACGAGCATGAAGACAAGAAAGCTTATATCAAAAGTGACTATAATTCTTCATGAAAGTCTTCGGGGGATGAAGATAATAAAGGCGTTCACCATGGAAAAAGAGATGACCGATCGCCATGAAAACGCATTGACGGACCATTACAGAAATACTATGAGAGAAGTGAGAATAAATGCGTTTTCATCATTGATGACAGAGGTTTTTGGGGGTATAGGCGTAGCAATAATTCTTTTCTATGGAGGACATCTTGTAATATCAGGGGAAATTTCCAGTGGTGAATTCTTATCTTTTATCACAGCTATTTTAATGATTTATACACCCCTCAAAAGGCTGAGCCGGCTGCATAATGATTTTCAACAGGCAAGGAATGTTATCCAGAGGGTAAGAGAAATTGTTCTCGTAGAACCAGAGAGGAAAGGTGGTATAGAAAAAGAAATTAGAGGGCACATTATTTTTGAAAATGTCTCATTTCTTTATCCATCGGCGCGGGATTATGCTGTTAATAATATAAATCTTGAAATCATGCCGGGTGAACTTATAGCGCTGGTGGGTCACAGCGGAGCGGGAAAGAGTACGCTTGTTGACCTTTTGGCGGGCTTCTGGTATCCCAACGAGGGACATATTACTATCGATGACATTAATACAAGAGATTTATCCCTTAAGTCTCTCAGAAGACATTTGGGTATAGTTACCCAAGACATGGTGTTGTTTAACGATGCCAGCAGGGCAAATATACTTTTTGGTAGGCCAGATGCTACCGATGAAGAAGTTATAGAAGCAGCAAAGGCAGCATACGCGCATGAATTTATAATGGAACTCCCAGAAGGTTACGAAACAAAGATAGGTGAACATGGGGTAAAACTTTCTGGCGGCCAGAAACAGAGGATCACAATTGCGCGAGCGATTCTCAGAAATCCAACAATTCTGATTCTTGATGAGGCAACCGCATCTCTTGATACGGAGTCAGAACAAAAAGTTCAAAAGGCGCTGGAAAGATTAATGACTGGAAGAACAACCATTGTTATAGCCCACAGGCTTTCCACGGTAAAAAAAGCTACAAGGATTATCGTGATGAATAAAGGAAAGATAGTACAGCAGGGCGCTCATGACGAGTTGCTTTTACAGGGTGGTCTTTATCAAGAGCTATATAATATGCAGTTTGCAAGCTTAGAAAACAAAGAAAAGTGAAGATGCATATTGTGGTGGAAAGGCGATGTAGGGGGCGCTACAGTAAACGTCTTAAATAAGATGATATGCAATCATCATTCAGACCGTGCCATAATTCCCTTTTGGTCATTGCGAGCGACCGAAGGGAGTATGGAATCTCTTTTTTTCAATGTGTTGCGGATTGCTTCGGTCGTTTCACTCCCCTCACAATGACATTTGCGACACAGTCTGATTGCGAGCGATAGCGGGTACAACCCCCTGAATCATTCGACTGAGCCGTTCATGACGAAGGGGGTGGCGAGGGATTGCTTCGCAGATCTGCCTTCGCAATGACAATTTTCTTTTAGCGTTAACTATACATGTTCCATAAAGAGGTGAAAATGCGATAGGTGATATAATTATTTGACACACTTTTCCACTGTTGTATTGTGCATAATTTTAGTTCTCAATTTGCCCTGATGATATGAAGACAGGAATTGTTCATCTGCCGCTTCACGGAGGTAAGGCGCCGTCATGGCTTTTCCAGCGGATGAAACGCCTTGCACGTGAGATTACCATTGCCATTGTAAGTGAGTATGGTTCCCATGAAATACTTAGAAGACTTTCAGATCCATTCTGGTTTCAGGCACTGGGCTGTGTGTTGGGATTTGACTGGCATTCGAGCGGCGTGACCACAACTACCTGCGGGGCGTTGAAAGAAGGCATTAAGGGGCTTGAAAAGGAATTAGGGTTGTTCATTGCTGGAGGCAAGGGGGGAACTTCACGAAAGACGCCATCAGAGGTTTTAAATGCAGGCAGCCAATTATCTTGTGATCCTGAGAAACTCGTCTATGCCAGCCGGATGAGCGCCAAGGTGGACAGCAGCGCCGTGCAGGATGGGTATCAACTCTATCACCACTCATTTATCTTCACGAGGTCTGGAGACTGGGCTGTTGTTCAACAGGGAATGAATGATGCCAATAAATATGCTCGCCGATACCACTGGCTGGGTAGTAAGGTTACGAACTTTGTAGTAGAACCTCATAGCGCCATTTGTTGCGATTCCAAAGGAAATGCTTTGAAT
>JAGWZR010000141.1 GCA_018968795.1 Planctomycetota bacterium
TTCTCAACCTTAATTAAATTATACACCCTGTACCATAGTACGGAGTCAAATTTATTTTTTTATTTAAATTAAAAATTTAAATTGTTCAAGTTATAATTTTTAATTTATTTAACATTTGATTTGACATTTGATAATTTTTTAATATATTACCGAGATTGAGTCTTATTCGCATTTATTAAAATAGGGGGGTAAAAAATGTCTGTACTTATTGTAGGGGGCGACCGTTTAGGGAGTATTCCAAAAGAACTCGATAAACTTGGAGTGAACGAGGTTAAGCATTTAACTGGGAGGAGCGGTCAAAAAATTCGTGATGGAATTCCTGAAACAATGGACTTTATCATCATGCTGTGCGACTTTGTGAATCATAACCTTGCTTATAAGATAAAAAATTTTGCCGAAAATAGAGGGATTCCTGTTGTCTATGCAAAAAGGTCTTGGTCCTCTATTTATCAAAAAATGAAGGGGTGTCAGCAACAACTTAAAAAAGTTGGATTAGAAGTTCCTTTAAATTAGGCAGGCATTATTTATTGCAAGCGTAAGGTTGAAGCAGGGACTAATTGCCAGAATAATTTTCCTTCAATCCAGCTTAAGTAATTGGGACTAAGGGGGCTTAATTTAATGTAAAGGAATTTCAAATCAACCATGTAGTGACAATTCATGAATTGCCACTACTGTAAAAAAATCGCCGAAGGCCTAATTTAAGTCGTTTCCCTTACCTATATGAGGGGGATTCTATTAAGGAGTTTAAACAAAGTGTTTGTAAAAGAAAATTATTTCTGCTAATATTTTTACCATCATGAACCAAAAAAGAATGTCAAATACAAGATGTGCTGTTATTGCGGCGCTATTCATAGCTTTGTTTTCTGCCGCTTTTCCTATAGGATGTGCTACTAGAAGCGGGGGGCTGAGGAATATGACGGGCGTTTCCCGGTATTTTGACAAAGATGTAAATAGGGTATGGGATGCGGTAACTCAAGCGGCTGAAGGAATCCGTATTGAAACGAAGGATAAGGAAAGCGGGGTTTTAACGACTCAGTGGGTTAAGGGATGGTCAACAAAAAGGACTACAGGGCTGGTTTTGGAAGGGCAATGGCAGGAGCGGTATCGTTTGCTTATTAAAATAACCGGTGAACAAAATAAGACCTATGTTTCTGTAAATGCCCAAATTGAAGAAAAGCCACCAGGCGGAAGTCAAGCGTACCGATGGAGTCGTACCACATCTGACGGTGCCCTTGAGCGGGAGTTTTTGCAGAAGGTAGAAAATATTCTCAGTAACATGTGAGAATTGCTGCCTAATCGCAGTGCGGCTTGCCGCGACATTCTGGTGAAAAATTACTAGTTCTGTCATCTCCGTATAAGTAGGAATTCGGGAGCGGTTATTGCTAAAGCGTATAGATTCCTGCCTTTGCCGTGATGACAAAGATGAATGGGTACTCATATTTCTTATGACAACAAAACGAATCTTTTTTATAATCGTAATGTTTTTGCTGCCATTTATTTTGCCTTCATTCACTTTAAATACCGTAACTGCCCAGGCAGAGAAAGAGCCTGCCGACAATTTTCAATTACAGACCTATCTCACAGAGGAAGAAGCGCTTGCCCTTGTCTTTCCTGAATGTGATAAGATTGTTACCGATGAACTGGTAATGGCTGCTGAAGAAAAAAACAAACTTGAAAAACTTCTTAACAGAAGGTTCTACGAAGATGGATTTAAGGTCTATATTGGGAAAAAGAAAGATGTTATTCAGGGCTATGCAATTATTACGGAAGAGATTGGCAAATTCCATCCTTTTACTTTTATTGTGGGAGTAAAACCGAATGGAAAAATTAATAACGTTGCCGTTCTCGTTTATCGAGAAAGTCGCGGCAGTGAGATTGTCAGGAAACGTTTTCTCTATCAATTTATCGGAAAATCATTCAAAAATCCTATCAGGATAAATAAGGATATCATTAATATAACAGGGGCGACTATGTCTGTGCAATGTATGTGCGCAGGCGTCAGAAAGGTTCTCGCTGTTATTAATGAATATTATCTTAGCGGAAAGAGGAAGGTGAGTGATTTCGAACGAGTAGAGGGCTGTACGGTAGTCCAAGCAATAAACAGGTCTCAAAATATAGAGGATAATAATGAAGATCCGCCAACATCCGTCTTCTGTAAAGGATTGCAGGGAGAATTTTCAAGTGAAAATGTCATAATGAAAGTGAGCCTGAATTTTGAGCAGGGGGAGGTAGTAAAAGTTCACAGCGATAAAAAAGGAGTGCCTGCTGAAGTAAAATTGCTGAAACAGACTCGCATGATTATGGGTACCTTTGCCGAGGTGTCAATTTATTCAAACGATGAAAAAACCGCTGGCAAGGCCATTGACGAAGCATTAAATGAGATGGAACGCATGGATTGTATCATGAGTAATTACAAAGACGATAGCGAACTTTCTCAATTGAACAAAAAGGCTGCAAAATTACCCGTTGCATGCAATAAAGAACTTCTCGATGTGATTGAGCAATCGCAATACTACAGCGAACTGAGTAATGGCGCCTTTGATGTTACGATTTCCCCCCTCGTTGCGCTTTGGGGATTTTTTGATGAAAAGGGACATGTCCCATCTAGTAAAGAAATAGAAAGGCTCTTGCCTGCTGTTTCTTATAAGAATATCGTAATAAACAAAGGTGGCGATCCCGAAAAGCCAGTTACCGTATTTTTTAAGAATGCCCAGACGCAAATTGACCTGGGCGCCATTGGGAAGGGATATGCGGTAGATAAGGCATTGGAAGTGATAAAAAAGTTTAGTGTTGATAACGCCTGTATCAATCTTGGTGGAAATATTTATGTGCTGGGCACGCCTCCAGGCAAGAATGCGTGGAAGATTGGTGTGCAGCACCCGCGCAACAAAGGTGAAATCTTGGGCTATCTGGAACTCAAGAATGAGGCTACAGCCACATCGGGAGATTACGAACGATTTTTCGAAATCGGAGGAAAACGTTATTCGCACATTATAGACCCTAAGACAGGAATGCCGGTAAGCGGGACAATCTCGGTAACAATTGTAGCGCCCACAGGCACTGAGGTTGATGGATTATCCACCACTGTTTTTGTGTTGGGTTCTGAAAGAGGCTTAGAATTAATCAAAAAGATTTCCGGCGCCGATGCCTTAATTGCCTATGAGGGGAAGGATGGGAAAATAGCGATAACCATGACGAAGGGGTTCCATGATAAATTCAAAAAAATCAACGTTGAAGGAGAAGACAATGTCAAGTGGCATGTGGTCGCTTCCGATCAGTAATAAGATTTTTTTTACTTTCTTTCTATCCATTATGACGGTAGCCATTGGACTTGGTTTTCTGAATTATTATGAGAGAACCGCTTTTTCTCCACAAAAAACAATCCGTTATTATTGCGGCGATGAGGAGAAAGAGCTTGATGTGCCGCAATCGGTTGAAGAAAACAAAGCCAAATTGGAAGAAGGGCTGTTTTTTGCGAAATCCTATCGAGAACTCTTAGAAGTAACCCACACCCACATTTTTTCAATTCCTATCGTTATTTTCATACTTTCTCGTATTCTTGCAATGACGCATACCCGCGAGGGATTGAAGATTACGATATACGGTGTTTCCTTTATGGGTATCATACTGAACCTGGCGGCCCCATGGCTTATCAGATACGTGTGCAATCACTTTGTGGTTACCTTTACCATTTCCAACATCTTCCTCATCCTGAGTTTTGGCGCCTATATCTTTATTCCTATCTACGAGATGTGGTTTAAAAGAGAACACGACAGTTTTGCAGAATAGTTTTGCAAGCTTTAGCCTGCGCAACTTGTCTTTCCTCACGTAAACAAGGGATAGTATAATATAAGTTTTACGCAAGGTTGATTCTTTTTAGCTCTCACTTTACTAATTCCCTTTAATAAAAAGGGATTGAGGGAGATTAAGGCAGGCAATTTGATTGAGGTTTGCTGTGGTCTGTTATTTTTTCAACCATTGTGCGGCATCTTTTGCCCAATAAGTCAGGATCATATCTGCGCCGGCGCGTTTGATGCCGGTCAAAATTTCCAGGGCTACGCGCTTTTCGTCAATCCAGCCCTTCTCTGCCGCCGCCTTCACGACCGAAAATTCACCGCTTACGTTATAGGCTGCGACAGGATAATTGAAATTATCCTTTATCATCCGAATTATATCAAGATATGCCAACGCAGGTTTCACCATCACAATATCAGCTCCCTCTTCGATATCCAGCGATACCTCACGTAATGCCTCTCTGGCATTGTGGGAATCCATCTGGTAGGACGAACGATCTCCAAATCCTGGCGTAGATTCAGCGGCCTCTCGAAAGGGGCCGTAAAATCCTGAGGCATATTTGGCGGAATACGCTATGATGGGAATATGGTTAAATCCCTCCTCATCGAGCGCGTCTCGAATTGCCCCGACGCGGCCGTCCATCATATCACTCGGTGCCACAATATCTGCGCCCGCTCTTGCATGAGAGACGGCCTCTTTTACCAGAAGTTCTAAGGTCATATCGTTATCCACATCAAAATGGTCTGTCTTCTCATCCTTGCTGATAAATCCGCAGTGGCCGTGGTTGGTATACTCACACATGCAGACATCGGTGATTACAAGGATATTCTTTGTGGTTTTTTTAATGGCGATAATTGCTTTTTGAACAATGCCGTCATCTGCATAGGCGCCAGAACCCATCTCGTCTTTTTTTTCTGGAATTCCAAAGAGAATGATGCCTGGGATGCCGAGTCCTTCTAATTCCTTCGCCTCTTCCGTAAGCTTGTCAATGGACATCTGGTAATTTCCAGGCATTGAGGATATCGGTTGTTTGATGCCTTTCCCAGGTCGAACAAAGAGGGGCATAATCAGATCATCTACAGAAACATGAGTTTCTCTTACCAATCTTCGGATGTTTTCGTTTTGTCGTAATCGGCGCATTCTTTGTTTTGGAAAGCCCATAGTGTATTTCCCTTATAAATGGTTTGGAAAATTTATTTTAAGATGCTCATATATTATCATCTACCTATTTGACTTCAATAAAAATAATTGCTAGAATTCCGTGACTCAATCTGTCCGCAGTCAAAACGTAAGCCTCCAGAGGTTAGCTATCAGTGGTCAGGGGTTGGCAGCAAATATCCATGTTTTCAGCCCAAAACTGAATGCTTACAAATTTTTATATCGGGTATACTATCAATGAATACATCTGAAGATAAATCCATTTCATTATTTCAGGATCTGATTAAATTAATGCAGAAGCTGCGCAGTAAGGACGGATGCCCATGGGATAGGGAACAAAATCATGCATCATTAAAACCGCATTTGGTAGAAGAGGCGTATGAGGTAGTTGATGCGATAGATTCCGGAGACCCTTCTAGACTCAAGGAAGAACTGGCAGACCTTTTTTTCCATATCATTTTTCACTGTCAAATCGCCAAAGAAAAGGGAGAGTTCGATATAGAGGGTGTAATGGCGCTATGCCTTGATAAAATGACGCGCCGTCATCCTCACGTCTTTGGGGACGCCACGGCAGCCACCCCAGAAGAGGTGATTCATCAGTGGGAGGAAATCAAGAAGAAGGAAAAGGGAAATGAAGAAAGGAAGTTCATTGTGGACGGTTTGCCCAAACATCTCCCTGCCCTCCAGAAGGCACAGAAATTACAAAAGAAGGTGGCTAAAGTAGGTTTCGACTGGCCGGATATTAATGGCGTGATTGCCAAGGTAGATGAAGAGCTTGCAGAGGTCAAAGAGGCGATTCATGAAAATAAGCCGGAAAATATTGAAGAAGAGGTTGGAGATCTTTTGTTTTCCATTGTTAACCTTTCCCGGTTTCTGAAGCTTGATACGGAGAATGTCCTCCACAAGACCATCTATAAATTTGTCAATCGTTTTAAGAAGGTTGAGACAGAACTTGCGTCACTGGGGAAGGACATTGAGAAATGCACTTTGGAAGAAATGGATGTTGTTTGGAATAAGGTAAAAGATAAACGTTGAGTGTAGTGCTTTGGCTACTATTTAATATTTAAGATGGGTGACCCTTTCGCCCCTCCCAGAAAAAACCAAAAAAAGCTTGCATTCTTCTTCTTTTTTGTATTATCATCCTTTT
>JAGWZR010000142.1 GCA_018968795.1 Planctomycetota bacterium
GGTGGTTATTGTTACTGCTTACGGCTCTGAAAAAATTGCCGTTGAGGCGATGAAAAAGGGGGCCTACGACTATATAGCAAAACCCTACGAAATTGATGAGCTTCGAATTGTTGTCAAAAATGCCTTTGAAAAGCTTAACTTACAGGAAGAAAATGTACGACTTCGGTTGGAAATTGGGCGATTGGAAGGCATGGGCGACCTCATTGGCCAAAGCGATGCTATGAAGGAGGTCTTTGTCAAGATCGAAAAAGTCGGCACAACGGACGTCACGGTACTCATCGAAGGCGAAAGCGGCAGCGGTAAGGAGCTTGTAGCCATGGAAATTCATAAGCGCAGTAAACGGTGCAACGAACCTCTCATTATCATGAATTGCGCCGCAGTGCCAGAAACGCTGATAGAAAGCGAACTCTTTGGACATGAAAAGGGAGCGTTTACAGGCGCCACGGAAAGGCGATTAGGGAAGTTCGAGTTAGCCGATAAGGGAACAATATTCCTCGATGAGATCGGAGACATGAGCATCAACACGCAGTCAAAACTCCTACGCGTGTTACAGGAGCAAAAGTTTGAACGGCTGGGCGGCGCGGAAACACTTGCCGTGGATGTACGAATCATCAGCGCTACCCACCGCGATCTTGAAGAAGAAATCGAAGAAGGAAAGTTTCGAGAAGACCTGTACTACAGAATCAAGGTCGTTAACATAAAACTGCCTCCGCTGAGGCATAAGAAGGAAGACATTCCTCTGTTAGCAAACCGCTTTTTAGAATACTTCTCCAAAAAACACCAAAAGCGGGTTCTATCAATCTCAAATGAAGCAATGAAGCTTTTAATATCCTACAACTGGCCTGGCAACGTGCGCCAGCTCAAGAACGTCATTGAAAGCGCCGTAGTCCTTGCCAATGGTGAAATCCTCGATACGGTAGAACTGCCGGAAGAAATAAGACATCCAGAAAATAACACAGCAACATTAAAAAATATCGACTATAGCCTTTCATTCCGGGATGCAAAAAAGATGCTCGTAGAAAATTTTGAACGTGATTTTATAAAAAAGAAACTAGATGAATGCGACGGAAACGTTAGCCGAACCGCCGATGCGCTTGATATGCACCGACAGAACCTTCAGCAAAAAATCCGCGAACTTCATATAAATAAATAGAAACCTCAACAACCTTTTTATTCACCCGTTTCACACTTCCCGTAATCGCAATAATGTTCTTGATGTAAAAGAAGCCCATCAGGTTTGGACAGTATTCTTTTGTGCCAGGTTATCTGCCGTTGCGGGCATCCAAATATAAAAAGTGTCCCTTGCCCTTCCCAAGTGGTCACAAGCAGTCTGCGTATAACAACCAAGGTGGAGAGGTCACGAGCCTTTGACATAAGCATACGGCAGAGTTATTGCAGAAATTTTTTTCCGTGTTCTTGGTGTCCTCGTGAACTCTGTGGCTAAAAGTTATAATTCACGGTCGCTTTGAGAGAAATTACTTTAAGGTGAAGATGGATCGCTGTGCTATCTCCATGACCTTGGAAGGGAAGATGCCTAACTGGAGCGTGCCAACCACTGAGATGACGATGGCAGCAACGATGAGGGGAGAAATGGTTAGGGGGCTGAATTCTCTGGCAGGTTCTTTCATATACATTATCACTGTAATCCGCAGATAGTAGTAAACGGAGATGACGCTGTTTATCACGCCAATCACTGCCAGTCCGACATAACCTGATTTAATGGCTGCGCTGAAAATATAAAATTTCCCTACAAAACCCGCCATGGGCGGAACACCTGCCATAGAAAGCATAAAGAGCGTCATTGCTATGGCGAGAAGCGGGTGTTTGAATCCCAATCCTGCATAATCGTTGATCTGTATGAATTCATCCCCCTTACGACTCAGTACAATAACAATGGCAAATGCCCCAATATTCATAAAGATGTAGGCTAAAATATAGAACAAGGTGCCTGACACACCCATATTATTTGCGGATACCAGGGCAATGAGGAGATAGCCTGCATGGGCAATGCTGGAATACGCCAGCATACGCTTGATGTTTGTCTGTGCAATAGCAACGACGTTTCCCGTTGTCATAGTCAACACGGCAAGGATGTAAATAATTTTCTGCCATTCATGGTGGGTATATGCAAAAGAGGTCATAAAAATACGCAGGAATGCGGCAAACCCAGCAGCCTTGGGTCCAACAGACATAAAGGCTGTTATGGCCGTAGGCGCACCCTCATAAACATCAGGCACCCATGCGTGGAACGGCACAGAGGCAACCTTAAATCCGAGCCCGACAATTATCAACCCCATTCCCAGAATCAACAGGGGATCTAAACCCCCGCCTCTTCCCGCGATAAAACAGGCAATCTGTCTGAGGTTGATAGTACCTGTAGAACCGTAGATAAGGGCAATTCCGTACAATAAAAATCCCGTTGCGAATGCACCAAGTAAGAAATATTTTAAAGACGCCTCATTTGAGATAAGTTTTGAACGTTTGAAGCCGGTCAGGATGTAAATGCTGATAGACATGACCTCAAGTCCAATGTAAATATTTAACAGGTCGGCGCCAGATGCCATGAGCATCATGCCTATTGTTGAAAACATGAGGAGGGCGTAGTACTCTCCGTAGTTGATCTCCTCACGTTTGATGTAATTGTGTGAGATCAGGATGGTAAGCCCCGTGCTGAGGAGAAAGATAAGGTTAAAAAATATGGAATAATTATCGATCGTAAAAGTTTCATTAAACGAGAATGTTGCCGTTCCTATAGAACTCCTCGATAAAACGGCTGCTACGACAATCCCGAGCAGTGACAAATAGGCAAGGAGATTCTTTTCGCCTAATTTTCTTGATGTTAAAACATCTATTAAGAGCACGATCATGCCAAAGCCTGCCAGCACGAGGATCGGCAAGATGCTCAGGATATTAAACGTCATTATAGAAACATTTGTCATATAACATTACCATGTAAAAACTTTGTTTTTTAGCAAATCTTATTTTTTCAGCTTTGAGTTTTCAGCGCTTTCTCTTTGAATTTTGATCATTGGAATTTGTTTCGAATTTCGGATTTCATGCTTCGAATTTATTTATCCCTTACCATTCTGTTTTGGTCTCAGGAATTATATCAATTGCTGGCGTAACATTTTTCTGTAATTGTTCGAGTTTGCTTCGTATTTGAATATTGGATACGATATTTGCCTTCTCTCCCACCTGCTTTAAGAGGTGATTTACCGAGGCATCCATCTTTCTCAGAAACGAGTTGGGATAGATACCGATCCAGAAAATTAACAGTATGATTGGAATCAGGATAACAAATTCCCGTTTATTAACATCCTTTAATGTCTTGTTCTCTTCGTGGGTTATCTCATGGAACATGACCCTTTGAAACATCCAGAGCATATACACTGCGGCCAGAATGATTCCCGATGTCGCAAGGGATGCATAGAGAATGCGCGACTTAAAGACCCCAACCAGGATAAGAAATTCTCCTACGAAACCATTTAATCCAGGCAGCCCAATAGAAGAGAGGGTGACGATCATAAAGAAGGTGGCAAAAACAGGCATCTGCTTGGTTAAACCCCCAAAATCGGCAATCATTCGGGTATGCCTTCTCTCATAAAGCATTCCGACTATAAGGAAGAGAGCCCCTGTGCTGAGACCATGATTGATCATCTGGGTAATACCACCCTCAATGCCCTGAATATTGAAGGCAAAGATTCCCAGCATGACAAAGCCTAAATGGCTTACGCTGGAATAGGCAACAAGTTTTTTAAGATCGTCCTGCACCATAGAGACCAATGCGCCATAAATGATGCCCACAATAGCCATCCATGAAATTACCGGGATAAAGGCATGACTTACCTCCGGGAACAGAGGCAGGCAGAATCGCACAAAACCGTACGTTCCCATTTTCAAGAGAACTCCGGCCAGGATCACGCTTCCCGCTGTAGGCGCTTCCACGTGGGCGTCGGGTAGCCATGTGTGAAATGGAAACATGGGAACCTTGATAGCAAAAGCGAGGAAGAATGCCAAGAACAACCAAAATTGAACGGCAAAGGAAATATCGAGCCTGTAAAACTCCAATAAATTAAAGGTATATTCGCCCGTTGCCCTATGGTTTAAAAAATACAAGGCAATGATAGCCAAGAGCATGAACACGCTGCCGGCCATGGTGTAAATAAAGAACTTAACGGCTGCGTAAATTCTTCTCGGCCCTCCCCAGATACCAATGAGAAGATACATCGGTATCAGCATGAGTTCCCAGAATACGTAAAACAAAAATAAATCCAAAGAAACAAACACGCCGATCATGCCTGTCTCAAGCACCAGCATGGCAATCATGTATTCCTTCACATTCTTGGCGATATGCCATGAGGCCAGAATAGAAATGGGCGTAATAAAAGTTGTCAAGAGCGTCAGGAAGAGGCTGATTCCATCTATTCCAACATAGTAATTGATTCCAAAGGAAGGTATCCACCGAAGCTTCTCAACAAACTGCATCTCGCATGCATGTGAATCAAAGTTAAAGTATAGAGGAAGGGAAATAAAAAATACGACTATCGAAACCAGCAGAGATGTAATCCTGATAAGTTCCTGTCTTTTCGAATCAATCGAAAGGATAAAGATTACCCCTACGATCGGTAGAAAAGTTATAAGTGAAAGAATAGGCATAGATATTTTGTTATCTCAAAACTCTTATTGCTGTTATTTAATGTTTAAAACAGTACGCTGGAATGACACATACTGAACCCTATCTTACTTACCCCATACCGTGAGTACGACAATAAAGATACAACCAGCGACTATGTAAAACGCATAATTGCGTATATAGCCTGTTTGTAAGAGACGCAAGACATTGCTAAACCATCCGACAAGGCGTGCAATGCCGTTAACAGAGCCGTCAATCATCTTAACATCAACACACTTCCATAGTTGAACCGATATTTTTTTCGTCGGATTTACAAAGAGGACGTCGTAAATTTCATCGACATAATATTTGTTTAACAGGAGTTTGTAAATCAAACTAAACCGCTCTGCCAGTTTTTTTGGCATTTCAGGTTTCTTAATATACATCTGATAGGCAAGATAGATACCAGCAATTGCAATGGCAGTCGAAACGACCATCATCAGGTAAGGAAGCCCAGCACTGTGATGTCCACCGGTTTCTGCTCCTGAAATTTCAGCATGGCCGTGTTCACCGAATACAGGCGATAAAAAGCGACTAATGGCGCTTGCGCCTGGAATACCAAGAAATCCACCAAAGAACGAAAGTATTGCCAGCACTGTCAACGGAAGCGTCATATTTTTTGGAGATTCATGGAGATGCTCCGCCGTGTGATGATCCACCCTGGACTCGCCGTGAAATGTCATAAAAATCAAACGGAACATATAAAATGCCGTTAAAAAAGCTGCAAAAGCACCAATTGTCCAGTATATGAAATTTCCACGAACGAGCGATTCCAATAAAATTTCGTCTTTGCTGAAAAACCCCGCAAATGGCGGAATGCCCGCAATGGCTACGGTACCAACCAAAAAGGTCTTGTACGTGGTAGGAATACGATGTCTAAGTCCTCCCATCTTCCTCATGTCCTGTTCTCCGGACAGGGCATGAATGACGCTGCCCGAACCCAAAAATAGCAGTGCCTTAAAAAACGCATGAGTCATTAAATGAAAGATACCACCAGTAAATGCGCCAACGCCACAGGCCACAAACATATACCCTAACTGACTAATCGTAGAATATGCCAACACGCGCTTGATGTCATTCTGCACCAGACCGATGGATGCCGCAAAGAGCGCTGTAACCGCACCGATGCTGGCAACTACGGTCATGGTAAACGGCGACAACATATACAGGACATTGCATCGTGCAATCATATATACGCCCGCCGTTACCATGGTTGCCGCATGGATCAAAGCGCTGACAGGCGTTGGGCCCTCCATGGCGTCCGGTAACCACGTATAAAGAGGTATCTGGGCTGATTTGCCCGTTGCACCCATAAACAAGAGGAGGGTAATGATAGTTACGGTAGAACTGCCCACCGCAAAATTTCCCTGCGATGCCGCGCTAAATACCTCCGTAAAATCAAT
>JAGWZR010000143.1 GCA_018968795.1 Planctomycetota bacterium
TTTATAAGCATCCGCAGCTACCCTTATCGTCATTCCTGCGAAAGCAGAAATCCACATTAACTTCCCTTTACAAATCCCCCTAAATCCTCCTTTTCTAAAGGGGCCGAGGGGGATTATTTCAATTCTTTACTTTACAACACACCTTGCCATCTTTACCGCCATCTTTATTGCCTCCATCATGGAACGCGGATCGGCAACACCCTTACCAGCGATATCGTAAGCGGTGCCATGGTCGGGTGATGTACGTACGAACGGAATGCCCAAGGTAATGTTTACCCCAGTTTCAAAGGCATGCAGCTTCAGAGGAATTGCACCTTGATCATGATAGATGGCTATGACAGCATCATATACCCCCTTCAATGCTTTGTAAAATACAGTATCAGCGGAGACCGGGCCTTCACATTGAATGCCCTTTTTCTTTGCCTTTTCAATCGCGGGAATAATGCTTTTCCTTTCCTCGTCTCCAAATATTCCTTCTTCCCCTGCATGCGGGTTTAAACCGCAGACGGCAACCCTTGGCATTTTTAAACCAAAATACTGTTCGAGACTACTGTTTGTAATGGTTATTGTTTCTAACATATTTCCTGCGGTAATTGACTGTGGTACATCTTTTAAGGCAATATGTGTAGTTGCAAAAGCCACTTTCAGTTTTCCACCCACCATCAGCATAACGACGCGTTTAGCGCCTGAAAAAATATGAAGCATCTCTGTATGCCCAGGATAGCCATATCCAGCTCGATGGATAGCCTCCTTGCAAATCGGCGCCGTAACGAGGGCGTTAATGTGTCCGCTCATGGCAAGATTGATTCCCTTAATCACGCATTGAACAGATACCTCTCCACCTTCTGCCGTGGCACTCTTCTGTTTCATGATATTCGAGTTAAAGCCACTTACCGGTAATAGTGAAATGGGGTGTTTTAAATCGTCAATCTTGGTTAGATGCGATATTGTTTGATATGTTACAGGCATTTTCAATGACCTTGCTGTACGGTCAAGCACTCCCTTGTTGCCAATGATGACATAGTTGGCAATATGCCTTATGGATGGAGATTTTAACGCTTTTAAGATAATCTCTGGTCCAATCCCGCAAGGATCGCCCATCGTAATCCCAATCAGTAATTTTGATCTTTTATCTTTTTGCATAGTTGTTTTGAAATTAAATAGAATGAACTAATAACTCACCAGTGGCCACTGAACAGTCTCTCTATCAGCCAATCTTCCACTGTAAATATAGTCAAGGTGATCTCTCCCCCACCCCTTTGCTTTGAATGTCCATAATTTGTGATGATAACTCATAGCCCGAAATGAGGTCATAAAACATGGTGGGTTCTTTTTCTTTTAGTTCAATCATATAATCCAGAAATTTTTTGATACCATCCCCTAATATTTTTTTTGCTTTTTCCATCAATGACGCTTTTTTCTCAGCTTCATAAATAAAAAGTTTATCGGGATTATTATTTTTAAATAATTTAACATCGTAAATAAAGTGTAACATATAAATCATATCGTTAAAAATTTCCTCAAAATTATGCGTAATTGCGTGCTCTTTAAAGTCATGCCATACCTGCTCGGTTTTGACATACTCAATAATTACTGGCTCCATTGCTTCCAGTGACTTATATTCTATCGTATCGGCATCTTTTCGTATCTGCTTTAATTCTTCTAAGGTCGAGTTTTTTATCCTAGACATGGTAATAGCCGGAAATTTCAATGCATTAAAATTTGTAACGAAAAGATTAAGCAACGCCGATCGAAACAAATAGCTTTTTATAAACATGAGGAGTCTTCGTTTTTCTTTTTTCTCTCTCTTTTCCAAAAATTTTTCCACGACAAGAACACCCACCAACACCTCAAGCGGAATTGCAGCTAAGTGCTGCATAAATTCTATGTGTGTAAAATGTTCGATTAATAAAAAGATTATCGAAGTGACAGTTAAAATAATATAGATTTCGACATTTTTTATAGTTTTCATTGGACTCGCCAAATGGTAGTATCGAAACTGAATTGAAGCAACGTTCCAAACGTCTGAAAATGGCATTCACAGTCGTTGGAGGTATACACGCTTATTAAAAACCCTGCTCTCGTAATTGTTCCTGTGTAATATTCCCTTTTCTCTCTTTTACATTTACCAAAAGCCTTTTAACCCACTTGCCCATCATGTCAATCTCGATATTCACCCGATCCCCTATCTTTTTGAATCCGAGGGTAGTTGATGCCAACGTATACGGGATCAACGCCACAGAAAAAACACCGTTTGTTACATCGACGATTGTGAGACTGATGCCGTCTATAGCAACAGAACCCTTTTCAATCATCATGTCAGTAAATTTTTTCCCAATGGAAAAGGACATAGTGCATTGATCGGCAGACTGTTTCCTTTCTTTTATCGTACCTATGCCATCCACATGACCGGTGACAAAGTGTCCTCCTAGTCTGTCTCCCACCCTTAAAGCCCTTTCGATATTGACTTTTTCTGCATATCGTAAAGTTCCCAACGTGGTTTTTTTCAGAGTTTCTCCGGAAATATCAAAGATAATAATATTACCTGTAACCTCTTTTACCGTAAGACACACCCCATTAATGGCAATGCTTTCGCCGAGTCTGAGATCGTTATAATAGTTGCCTACATCAAGAGACAATCCCGCCCCCTCTGCCTTAAGAGACAATTTTTTTACCAATGCTAAATGTTCAATAATGCCGGTAAACATAAATATATATTACTCAGAATTCAGTAACCGGAAGTCAGAATCCAGAATATTACTAAAAAACTTTTCGGTTTAATTCCTTTATATTCTGTCTTCTGAATTCCGATGTCCAACTTCAATTGAATAGTTATTAAATTTATACAGTTATATGCTTTATATTGTCATAATTTCAAAGCATCTAAATACTGTGCATCCTACCAAGGACAGTCTTTCCTGCCGTTACCTTTTCTCCCACCTTAACCAGCACCTCAAATTTAACCGAATTCGGAATAAAAACCTCCACCCGTGAACCGAACTTGATCATGCCAAATCGTTGTCCCTGTTCAAACACGTCACCGACCTTGCAGGCACACACAATGCGTTTGGCGATCCTGCCTGCAATCTGTTTTACAGCAATCCTTACACGGCTCCCAATTAAAGATAAGCCCATTACATTGTTTTCATTACACCGAAAGCACTCGTCGTCTCTTGCATCCAGAAATTTACCGTTTGTATGTTTTATATACTCCACACGTCCATGTACAGGCACACGGTTCACATGCACATTCAGCACCGACATAAAAATACTAATCTTGGTTGCATCACATTTTAAGTAATGATCTTCAAAGACTGGTATGATATGTGACACCGTCCCATCGGCAGGGGCAATAACAAGTTCGGCGCCTTGCGGCACCTTCCTATCTGGGTCTCGAAAGAAATTAAGTAAGAAAGACAAGACAAAAACTGGAACCGGCACGATCCAAGAAAATAAAGCAATGGAGAGCCCCAATCCAACGACACATGGAATACCAAAGATAATCAATTCTCTAATCCCATATTTAGCCAGTGGAATGCGCATGAAATTTCCTTATCGTTTAAGTCTAGTTTAGTATAAAATAACGGAAGACACAAAGAAGACATCAAAGTTAAAACTCCACGAGGTGTTTTTCATCAAAAATTTCTGCAAGCTCTGCGGTGAGCTGAATAATCACGATTAATGAATATACCAAAAAAGCCCCCTTTTTCCATAAAATATTAAACTCCGGTTTCTAATAGGCACAATTTTACTAGATCGTGCCAACCATTTTAAAAGAATCTGTTTG
Source organism: Planctomycetota bacterium (assembly GCA_018968795.1). GTDB lineage: Bacteria > Planctomycetota > Brocadiia > Brocadiales > Brocadiaceae > REEB58. The sequence continues at coordinate 3,788 of JAGWZR010000143.1, forward strand.
ACAAGTCCTAAGAATTTTGCTATTGAAGCAATCTGAATTTTATAATATTATTTCCTGTAATCAACCTTATATCAACAGCATACATTAAATAAACCAGGAGCGATCAGTGACTACCATAAGCTGCGTTAAAGCAAGAGAGATTTTGGATTCCAGAGGAAACCCTACTGTAGAAGTAGATGTGATTTTAAAAAGCGGAACGATGGGTCGTGCCTCTGTCCCGTCTGGCGCATCCACTGGTAAACGAGAGGCATTGGAACTCAGAGACAACGACAAACCGTCTCGCTATCTGGGAAAGGGCGTACAAACTGCCGTTAGAAATGTGAATGAAATTATTGCGCACAAACTCGAAGGGATGGAAGCTACCCGGCAGATCGATATCGACAATCTATTGATAAAATTAGATGGGACTAAGAACAAGGAAAAACTTGGAGCTAACGCCACTTTGGGCGTTTCACTAGCTGTCGCCAAGGCAGCAGCCAACGCCCTGTGCCTTCCACTCTATCGATACATTGGCGGTACGAATGCCAAGGTCTTGCCCGTTCCCATGATGAATATTTTAAACGGCGGCAAGCATGCCGACAACAACATAGATATTCAGGAATTCATGATCGTTCCTATTCGTGCGCCCAGTTTCGCAGAGGCCTTGCGCATGGGCGCTGAGGCGTTTCACAACCTCCGTTCCGTATTGAAATCCAGAGGTTATAATACCAACGTAGGTGATGAAGGAGGTTTTGCCCCAAATCTCAAGACTAACGAAGAAGCCTTCGACCTGATCCTGGAAGCAATCAAAAAGGCAGGTTACATGGCGGGTGAAGATATCTATCTTGCGCTAGATCCAGCCGCAAGCGAATTCTATAAAGACGGCAAATATGTGTTAAGGGCGGAAGGAAATGCCAAGAAAACGAACGAAGAAATGATTGATCTCTACTCTAAATTCTTAAACAAATACCCTATTTGCAGTATAGAAGACGGTCTCGCAGAAGAAGATTGGGATGGTTGGAAAAAACTTACGAAAAAGCTAGGTGACAAAATTCAACTCGTCGGCGATGATATATTTGTAACGAATACAGAAATCCTGAAAACAGGAATTGAACAAGGAGTTGCCAATTCTATCCTGATCAAGGTCAATCAAATTGGCACACTCACCGAGACCCTCAACGCCATAGAACTTGCCAAGGCAAACGGGTACTCCACCGTTATTTCACACCGATCTGGGGAAACGGAAGACACGACCATTGCCGATATCGCCGTAGCTACCAATGCAGGTCAGATCAAAACAGGGTCGGCCAGTAGAACCGATCGTATATGCAAATACAATCAACTTATACGTATTGAAGAACATCTTTCTGACAATGCAATTTATGGAGGCAAACTATGCAAGATGTAAACGATAGAGAGGACAAAGATTCATCTCCTTTATTCCCCCTTCACAAAGCGGAATTGGATGGAACCAAGGTATTCACCACTAAAAAAGGATATTTTGGTAAATTTGTCTTGTTCGTATTCGTAACATCATGCGCGGTAATTCTATTTACTTCGATAATTAGCAGAGTGCGCCAAGATCGCTTCCATATGCTGGAATCGAAAAGGCAGCTTGAGAAACAAGCCGCTCGGCTAGAGGAAGAAAATTCGAGACTTGAAAAAGAGTGCTCCGGTTTACAGGACGATCCTATTCGTATTGAAAAGGAGGCCAGAGAACGTTTAGGTTTTGCAAAGCCTGACGAAGTATTTTACAAAAAATATAATTTTCACATTAAAAACGTTACAAATAAAGAACCGACAAAAACGGTATCCCAGAACCGTTGGAAGGCATTTCTTTTTGAAGGGCCTTTTCCGTGGCAGTTTCCCGCCTTTATTATCCTTATAGCATCGGCTTATTATTTGATTTCATATCATTATGAATATAGAAAATTACATCAATCAGATCGTTAGAAACGCCAAATCGGCTTCACGAACCATCGCATCAGCAAATACCTCTATAAAAAATAACGCCCTTAGTTACATGGCAGAAGGAATTATCTCATCCACTGCTATGCTCAAGGCAGAAAACGAAAAGGACGTTACAGCAGCGCAAAAGAAAGAATTATCGGATGCCATTATTGATCGCCTCCGTTTAACGGAAAGCCGCATTAAGGGTATAGCTGAAGGTGTTAGACAGGTCATCAATCTTGCCGATCCTGTTGGAGAATTACTACAGGGACATACTCGTCCTAACGGTTTACAAATTCAAAAAGTACGCGTACCCATTGGCGTCATTGTTATTATCTATGAATC
>JAGWZR010000144.1 GCA_018968795.1 Planctomycetota bacterium
TATGAAACAGGAAAGAAAGTTACGGACAAACAAATGGTTACGCTTGCAATTGAAGTTTGTAAGTTTCACGGGGAATGGAATTACAAGATAAAAGTAAATTCAAGCTAAAATGTTCAAGTTATTATTGCTAAACACCTAACTTGTCACCTGAAGTTGATTCAATACAACGGAAGCGAACACGCCCTATTTGTTTACCAATACACTCTGTAGCAACAACTACTAAAGTTTTAGTTTCAGCACCTCTACCTCTTCTGTCTTTAGTTTCCTCTTCTCCACCAATATATGTTTCATCTACTTCTACTTCACCATTAAGTTTGTTTCTTCCTGAGCGTACCATTGCTCGTCTTAATTTATGTAGCCAAACCCAAGCTGTTTCATAACTCCCAAAACCCATTATATCTCGCAGGTTGTTAGCACTTGCTCCCGTTTTCTGGGCTACAACCCACCCTATGATATGAAACCAGAGTATTAATGGCTTTCTTGTGCCATGAAAAATTGTGCCAGAGGTAATCGAAGTTTGATGGTTACATTGTGTGCAATGTATTAATTTCCTGTTATTGACCCAATAGTTCTTGTTGTTACACCGAGGACACAAAAAGCCATCAGTCCAACGAACTTGAAATAAATAATTCCAGCAATCGTCATCTGTTCTGAACCGACTAAGAAATTCTTGAAAATCTTTTGGGTAATTTTCGAAACCTAACATAACGCCATATTACAATTTTTTGTAACATGACTAAAGCAGATAAGCAATAAATAGATATTGAAAATTTTATACTATATATAAATAATACCCCTGAAAAAAATGTTGTCGAAGCATATGACTTTGATAGATTTATTAAAGTGTTTTATAGCAATAAAACACCAGAAAGTTATGCGAAAAATCTTGTTTCTTTTGAGGGTTCTTGTTTAAACAAACCAGATGTAAAAGCTTGTTTCGAATATTTTAAAAAAATAGCGGGGTTAAATCAGATAAGAGAGAAAGACATAGAGAAGTCATTTCTTGGGAGAGAATATGACAGAATAGAAAAAGTAAACGAGAACAGTGTACTTGGCTTATATATGATGCAAAAAACACTGCCAAAGAAACAAAGTAACAATACGCCTATTTTCCCGTTTGGATTTAATCTAAGTCAAAAAATAGCGACAGAAAACGCAATGAGTGAAACAATTAGTATAATTGAAGGCCCCCCTGGCACAGGTAAAACGCAAACGATTCTTAATATAATCGCAAATGCAATTGTCACCGGAAAAACCGTTGCGGTGGTGTCAAATAACAATTTAGCAACTGTTAATATCCAAGAAAAATTAAAGAAATATGGTCTTGACTTTTTCACTGCTTTTTTAGGTAATAAAAACAACATAGAAAAGTTTGCCGCAGAGCAAACTGGCAAATATCCAGATATGTCAAGCTGGGAAGTTGCTATTAAAGAACAGAACAAACTAAAAACAGATGCTAGCGTTTTACAAAAAAGGTTAGCCTCTATGCTTTTGATGCAAAACAAATCAGCGATGCTTAAACAGGAACTGTCGGAGCTTCTAACCGAACAAAAATATTTTGATGACTACTATCGCACAAGAAGTAGCAAAAATATAGGCAGGATATTACTTTATAAACCTTCTCCTGAGAGGATAATGTCTTTCATTGTGAAGTATCAGTTTCTGCTTGAAAACAATAAGCCGCTAAATATACTTACAAAACTCAAATATTTAATATTATATGGCATATATAATTTGGGGAAATATAATCCTGAAGATGTTGTTCTCAACCTTCAAATGTTGTATTACGATAGCAAAAAAAGCTTATTGGAAAACGAGATAGAAACAATCAAGAACACATTGCAAAGAGATAATTTTGAACAAATAATGCAAGAATACACAGATGTTTCAATGAAGTTACTCAAAACAGAATTGTGCAAAAAATACGGTAAAAACACTGAAAGGACTATATTTCAAAAAGGGGGTAATAAACGAAAATTTACTGAGTTTGTCAAAGAGTATCCGATTATTCTTAGTACCACACATTCGCTTAGATATTGCACCGATGAAGATTACATGTTTGATTATGTTGTTATTGACGAGGCTTCACAGGTCGATTTAGTAACAGGCTCATTGGCGTTATTAAGTGCTAAAAAAGCTGTTAGGGGTTTAGCATAAACAACATGAACATTTCTCTTGACATTTGAATTGTATAGAATCATAGTATCAGCATGGATGCAGATACATTTTCTTCTATGCTGTCAGAAAAATATCGTATTCTTCGCCACCGTCTAAACGAAAAGGCATTGCGTTTATGTGCCGCAGCTGATGCACGCACTCTTGGACGTGGAGGAATAGTTGCTGTTGCAAAAGCCTGTAAACTTTCGCGCAACACGATTTATGCTGGTATTCATGAACTAGAAACGGGAAACCGGGCTCAATTCGATACAACGGAATCTTCTCGGATTCGTAAGGTCGGGGGCGGGAGAAAGCAATTGATTGCAAGCAATCCGCGGCTTCTTGTAGCATTGGATCAAATGGTTGATCCAGTAACAAGAGGCGATCCCATGAGCCCATTGCGGTGGACAGGTAAGAGTACGACAAAACTTGCGGAACAGTTGTGCCAGAAAGGCTACCGGGTTTCCCAGAGAACGGTATGGAACCTGCTTGATGAGCTTGGTTATAGCATGCAGTCTAACCGGAAACGATTTGAAGGGGCCGATCATCCTGATCGTAATGCCCAGTTTCAGTTTATTGCAGACAAAGTTCAAGACTTTATCCACCGCGGACAACCAGTCATTTCTGTAGATACAAAGAAGAAAGAACTTGTGGGAGATTTTAAAAACTGTGGCAAAGAATGGGAAAAGAAAGGTTGCCCCAAAGAGGTGAAGATGCATGATTTTGCGGATCCTGCACTGGGTAAAGCAATCCCGTATGGTGTCTATGATATTGCCAATAATAAAGGATGGGTGAGTGTGGGGATTACCCACGACACAGCGGAATTTGCGGTTACTACCATATTTACTTGGTGGCAAAGCATGGGATGGAAAGCACATCCGCACGCCAGGGAATTGTTGATTACAGCAGATGGTGAAGGTAGGAATGGGTGGCGTGTACGTCTGTGGAAGGTTGAACTTCAGAAACTTGCAAACAGATTGAATAAAACGATCCATGTGTGCCATTTCCCACCAGGAACAAGCAAGTGGAATAAAATTGAACACCGAATGTTTTGTCATATTACCGAGAACTGGCGGGCACGACCATTGGAAAGTCGCGCGGTTGTGGTCAATCTTATTGCAAATACGACAACGAAAAAGGGGTTGAAGATAGAAGCCACACTTGATGAAAATGAATATGAAACAGGAAAGAAAGTTACGGACAAACAAATGGTTACGCTTGCAATTGAAGTTTGTAAGTTTCACGGGGAATGGAATTACAAGATAAAAGTAAATTCAAGCTAAAATGTTGAAGTTATTATTGCTAAACACCTTATGTTATTATATTTACGAGTATAATAGTATCGTTTGTGGGTATGAGAAAACAAGGGAGGTAAATCATGACAAAATTACTGGAAAAGGCATTTGCGGAAGCTTCAAAACTTCCAGATATCGAACAAAACGCATTAGCAAAATGGCTGATGCAGGAACTTGAGGCGGAAAAGAAATGGGAAGAGTCGTTTGCTGCGTCTGAGGATATACTTGAACGACTTGCCGATGAAGCGCTTGAGACCCATAGACAAGGCAAGACAACACCCTTGGATATTAATAAACTGTGAAATCCAAAACAACAGATCGTTTCTGGAAGAAGTTATTATTCAGGAATGGATCGAGACTACGAAAGATCTAGGGCGCCCTATCCCTCAACCTAAAGGCAGGTTGGTTTTCGCATAAAAATTACGGCAATTTTACCCCATAGTCTAAAGTTACCGCAGTATTTGCAGATTCTTTATCAAGCTTGATCGGCTGGTGACAGACTACCGCATCAATGAAACACGCACCCTGATTATCTTCCCTGCAATAATAGAAGCTCACGGAAACCTTTAAATCTGTACTTTGAGTTTCTGCTGTTGTTTTAAAAGAAATTTTTATAGGTAATTCAGGTTTCTCTACCCTCACTTCCCGATTGATCTGTTCCACCTGAATGCCGCTGCTGGTATCAATACGATATATCAGTGGAGCGTTCGGATTCAAATGGTATCCTTTGGGAAGATTTATGTTTAATGTGAGTTGTATATCAGAACCCATTTTCAAGGTTTTTAAAGGCAGTTCTACTGACCTTGCAAATGGCGGTATTGCAGCCTGTGGAGTATATTTTGAAATCTGCATTTCGAGCCCTTTGATATGCAGAGTACTTACCTCTTTTGTTTTCATATCTACCACACGAATAGCATGGTTATTGGTATCAGCAACATATAGTTTATTATTTGCAAAGCTAAGACCTCCAGGTTCATAGAACTGCGGGTCATTGCCATCGATGTATCCTGCATGCCCATTGCCTGAGAATGTACGGCACGTATTATCTGCAGGATTCAACTCCTTGATATTGTGGTTGTAAGTATCTGCAATATAGATAAGACCGTTATGACTGGATACCCCAAGGGGATGCTGCAAACGCACCTCTTCCCCCCTGCCATCTTTGTCTCCGAAAACAAAAAGGTCCTGCCCAACAACCGTCTTTACCTCTTTTTTTTCTTTGTCTATGTAACGAACCGCACTCACCTCACTGTCTGCAAAATATAATCTTGTGCCGGAGACTGTAATACCGCTGGGTTGAGCCAGGGCGCAACTATCCAACAGGCCGTCGATTCGACCCTCTCTGCCGCTGCCAGCAAACGGCTGAAATACGCTGGTTTCCAAATCCATCACCCAAAGCTGGTGAGCACCGGCCATGGCTATGTAGAGTTGTCCCTCGAAATAAGCAAGATCCCAGGGAGAATTGAGAGGAGACGATATCCCCATCCCTCCCGAAGCCATAAAGTCTGCCTGTTTACCGGTACCTGCAATTGTTTTGACTACCCTTGCCGTTAAGTCCAGTCTGCGGATAAGGTGATTTTCAGTATCCGCCACGTATAAGTAATTCCCCTGAAGAGTCATCCCTTGCGGATGATGAAAGCTAGCGTCCATAAATGCTCCATCATTTTTACCTATTTCACCATTACCAGCAATATCCAAGACCGCACCTTCTGAGTCGGTGATAACAATCCGATTATGGTTGGAATCTGCAATGAACAAACGATTTGATGCCTCATCTGCTAGTACTTTGCCTGGGAAAGAAAGGAGACTATGCCCATGTTTGTACTTTTCTAATAAAAGAGGCAGGGTGTTTTCGTTTATAAGATTTTTAAGGCGATATCGAGAAATAAACTCTCCAATGAGTTTATCAAGTATCTCATAATGACCCTCTCCGGTATCCGACCCAATTACATATCCCTCCGGGTCAATCAGTACGAGCGTAGGCCACGACCTGGCGCCGTAAGCCTGCCAGATTGCAAAATTACTGTCGGCAACTACCGGATGTTCAAGCTCATATCGGAGGATGGCCTGCCGAATGTTTTCTGTCTCTCGTTCATTTCCAAATTTTGCAGAATGGACTCCGATGACCACCAATTCTTTGGGATACTTTGCTTCTAATTTTTTGAGGTCTGGAATGATATGCATGCAGTTGATACAACAGTATGTCCAGAAATCCAGGAGAACCATCTTCCCCTTTAAATCAGCGAGAGTCAGAGGTCCTGAAACATTAAACCATGCTGTACCACCAGCGAGTTCTGGGGCAGGAATCCTTTTTTGCTGCGCAGAGGCCATTGGTATCCCTCCAAGATAAAAGCCCTTCACGGCATGTTTTGAACAGGGAAAGGCAAGCGTCAAGATAAGGAATATTACCGTCTGAGGCAAAAGCCATGCAACAGATCGTATCTTTTTCATACTTTTTTATTTATTATCCTTCCTGCGCTTAAATAAATATTTCCCATAGAATATGAAACAGACAACAATCAACGACACCACACTAAAAATGAAATACGCAAGTTCCATATCCCCAATCCTCTTTCTTAAAGTTATACATTAAAC
>JAGWZR010000145.1 GCA_018968795.1 Planctomycetota bacterium
CATCACAGGAGACCGAGGATATGAAAGACGGCAGCGATGCTATTGCCGATTGGCCGATGATAAATTTTGCCTTGAATGCAATAAACGGCGCTAGCTGGATAAGTTTTCAACAAGGGGGAGGGACAGGAATTGGTAACTCACTTCACGCCAGCATGGCCATCGTGGCTGATGGAACAAAAGAAAAGGACGAGTGCCTCGAAAGGGTTCTGACAGTAGATACAGGAATTGGGATTGCAAGGCTTGCAGATGCTGGCTATGAAGAAGCTATCCGGGTAGCAGAACAGAAGGGCATATTGATACCAGACTAAACATAATTTTTCAAAGTAGGGGCACGGTGCTCCATGCCACTACATGCCGATATCATTCGCAATAAATAGTAGCTTCTAATTTATTTTAAAATCTTTTAAGGAGGGGACTGCCATGTCCGAACTAGCCTCAAAAAAGTGCGTACCGTGTAAAGGAGGAGTGCCGCCCCTCAAGGGCGATGCGCTTCGAATCTTGCAAGGACAAGTAGAAGGTTGGAATGTAATAGAAGAACACCATCTGCTGAAGACCTTTAAATTCCCTGACTTTCGCAAGTCCTTGGATTTCGTGAATCAGGTGGGTAAGATTGCCGAGGAGCAGGAACATCATCCCGTAATCACCTTTACCTGGGGAAGGGTAGAAATTACCATTTATACCCACAAAATTAACGGGTTGACGGAAAGCGATTTTATCCTGGCTGCTAAGATTAACACCATTAACAAGTAAACATCATATTTAAACAACTTACAGTAGCGATTAAATGTTAGATTAGCGAACTCCCTGTAAACACGCCACAGAATTGCGGGTTAACTTATTTATTGATTAGGCAGTAGAATTACTTATCTCCACTCTGTTCCTACCCCTATTCTTCGCGATGTAGAGGATATCGTCAACCCTCATCAAGAAACTGTCCACAGTGTCTTTTTCGCCGAACTGTGTCACACCCAAACTTACAGTTATACGGTTCACGCCTTCAAAGGAATGCTTCTCTGTCGCTATCCTCAGCCTTTCTGCCAATGCCGTGGCATTCGCTAAATCTGTCTCCGGACTGAGTATCAGAAATTCCTCACCGCCCCATCTGCAGAAGTAATCAGTATTCCGAAGATTCCTTTTTACGATCTCGACCAGAGTTCTTAGCACAGAGTCACCAACGTTGTGCCCATAGGCGTCGTTTACCATCTTGAAGTGGTCTATATCAAACATAATAAGGGAGAGGTGTGATTTATACCTCATTGCCTTGTTTATCTCCATTCCCAACAGTTCGTCCATTTTGCGTCTGTTGAATATGCCTGTCAGTGCGTCAGCAGTGGCTGATCTTGCAAGTTCATCCTGTAGTTTCTTACGCTCTGTGATATCCCGAATAATACCGGTATAAAATGTCCCTTCTTTCGTGTACCAAAAGGAAACCGTGAGTTCAATCGGAAATTCGCTACCGTCTTTCTTCAATCCGTCAACTTCAACGGATTTTCCATAAAGCTTAGATTCGCCGGTCAAGCGCACTTTCTCTAATCCCCTTTCATGGGCGTCTCTGTACCGCTCAGGCATTAAAATGGTAAGCGCCTTACCCACAACTTCGTCTTCCGCATATCCAAACATTTTCCGTGCGCCCTCATTCCACAAAATGACATTGCCGCGGGCGTCGGCAAGGATGATTGCATCGGTTGCGGTACTCACCACGGAATGGAATTTCTCTTCGCTTTTTTGCAGTACCTCCTTCATTCGCTTGTGTTCGGCAATTTCTCCAGAAATCTCTTCAGCCATAGCATTAAAACTACTGGCTAGGGTACCAATCTCATCCCTGCGAGTTATCTTTACTCTATAATTTAATTCTCCACCCGCAAACCTTTCTGTTGCATTTGTTAAATCCTTGATGGGTCTTGACGTTGAGACAGCAAAGACAATTCCCAGGCAGGTAACCGCAGCAGCACAAACTACCCCCGGAATCAATGCAATAATGCCCAACGTCTTTATCGGAGCAAATGCTTCCGCCTTGTCTATCTCTGCCAAGAGTATCCATCTATATTCGGACATATCCATTGAGGCGCCAACAATGGGTACGCCCCTATAGTCAGGATAGATACCAACCATCTCTTTACCATCCTCAATAATCCTGCGAACAGGCTCCGTATCCACCACCTGTTTGAGGGGTGCATTATCTATGAACCTTGACACGGTGAGCATTGTTTTGTCTCTATTGACCAGGTATGTTTCTCCCGTCTCTCCCATTCCGATACGGTTGGTTGTAATTTCATCCAGAACTAAAAGGTTATAGATATTGATAATGACACCGAGATAGTCAGCGCCTTTCTTGGAAATAATCGGCGCAGAGACCAATATGCAGTTTACATCAAGTTCAGGAAAATAGCGCGGTTGGGCAACATAAGCCTCGCCATATTTCTTGCTTATCCCTTGTGTAAATACGTCTTGGCCAGACATGTCCTTGCCAATTAACTTCTCGTGAGGAGAAGAAACAACCTTACCGTGCTTGTCCACAATGACTATCGACATAAGACAGGTAGATAGCTGCAGCTTATTCTCCAAGAGGTGTTTATTTAAACTCATTACTTCCTGCCGTTTCGTAGCCTCTCCACGAATGATTGCATCGAGTCTCTCTATTATGAATCCATCAGTGCTAAAATTTACGGTGCATCCTTTCATTTTCTCCATAAAAGACAGGATGTGAAGTTCCTTCGCTTCTGCAACTGACTTCATGTGATCCATAACCCTATTCTTCAAGCTGCTCATGGAGTAGAAATAGTACACCGTTGTGATTATGGCAATAGGTATGAGAGAGACGCAAAGCGCAAATATGAGTAATTTGCCCTTAAATGATAGGAATGATTTCATCTTAAAAGACCTCTGTATTTTCACCCCATCGCATTGCTCCTTAAATAATTATAGGAACATGGACGATAAATTAACCCCCCTAAGTCCCCCTTTGCTAATCTCCCTTGACCCCCCTTTAATAAAAGGGGGGATTTATTAACCTATTTTTGTCGCTCACTACATGTTCCAAAAGGATTTTAAAGAGATTGTTACTATGGTATGGTATGGTATGGTATGGTATGGTATAAAAATCATCCCTAAAAGCAACAAACTTGCCGCTGCACGGTTTGAGTGAGAAATCGGACTGTCTATTTGTCTTCACTCGATGTTCTCCTTATGTGGTGAAAGGGAAAAATCCCAAAAAACAAGAGGAATTAAAGTAAATATTCCACCTGTCCCTTCTTTGAAAAATGGGGCAGAGTGGGATTTCCTGCGCTAAACTTACAGCTTTTGGAGCCAAGGAAATAACCTTTTATTCCTTCTTTGCATTCGCAGCGTGAGCGGTGTGTAACTGGGCAATTATGGGCTGCATGAGGTGCGCTGGCACGATATCGTAGTGCGAAAATTCCATGGTAAATGAACCCTGCCCGCCGGTCATAGATTTAAGTTCCGCCTCGTAATTAGCTAGAGAAGACATGGGAATGGTAGCGCGCACAACCTGCAAATCACCCAAGGCATCCATCCCCTTGATGTGCCCGCGATGGCTGGAGAGATTTCCGGTAATCTCACCCATAAATTTTGCCGGAGCGGTAATCTCGATGTTGATAATAGGCTCAAGAAGGACAGGCCTTGCATGATTGAAGGCGTCCTGGAACGCATGAGACGCCGCTATCTTGAAAGAAGCTTCGGAAGAGTCCACATCATGATACGAGCCATAAAATAATCGCACGCTTAGATCAACAATGGGATGCCCAATTAGTATGCCCTTGTCCAAGACCTCCCGAATTCCCTTTTCAACGGCAGGAATGTATTGACGGGGGATTGATCCACCCACTATCTCATCTACAAACTCAAACCCAGCGCCCCTCGCCAGCGGTTCAATCTTAATATGCACCTCGCCGTATTGGCCATGTCCGCCTGATTGTTTTTTGTGCTTATACTGCGCCTGGGCGTTGGCTGTAATGGTTTCCTTGTAAGGGATTTTCGGCGTATGTGTCTCCACATCAATTCCAAACCGCCGTCTTAATCGGCTGATCATCACCTGTAAATGGAGGTTGCTCATGCCGGTAACAACCAACTCATTGGTCAGCGCATTATGGGAGACTCTGAAGGTTTTATCCTCTTCGGTAAGTTTGTGAAGGCATTCGCTGATCTTTTTCTCCGCTCCCTTGCTTGTGGGTATCAGGGCCAGTGATGACATTGGCGTTGGAAATGCTATATCGGGTAATTTTACCGGATGGAGAGGGTTGCAGATGGTATCTGAGATGTGGATATCCTCCAGTTTGGATACGGCAATAATATCCCCAGGAATGGTCTTTGAAACGGGTTGTTGTTCCTTTCCGAAGACCCGGTAAATATGTCCAACCTTACTCGTTTTTTTACTTGTTGTATTGTAAAATGAAAGTTCATTATCCAGCATTCCTGAAATCACTCTGAAATAACTTAATTTTCCAACAAATGGATCGACTACCGATTTAAACACATAGGCGCTAAAAGGAGCGTCTTTTGAGGCTTCCAGGATAATTCCCTGATTTTTTTGCATATCAATAGCCGTCCATTTTACTCCCTCCAACGGAGATGGCGAAAAGGTAGCTATTGCGTCCAACACATCTTCAATTCCCAAGAGTTTTTTGTTAGAGCAACAGAGGATTGGTGCGATATTCCCGCCCGCAATGGCTTTAACAAAGCAGGATTGCAATGCCGCCCTGTCAATTTCTTTTCCGTCGAGGTATTTTTCCATCAATGCATCATCAGCAGAGACGATGGCTTCGATTAAGGCGTCATGCGCCGAGTGTGCATCGCACACAATTCCGTTTGGCAATGGATTGGATAATTCAAGTAAATTAACAACACCCTGAAAATCGTGCCCTGTTCCGACAGGTAAGGACAGCGGCACGCAGATATTCCCGAAGATATTCTTAATGATTTCAAGCAATGCCGTATAATTTACATTTTCGCCGTCAACTTTGGTTACAACAATTATCCTTCCGAGTTTTCTTTGGCAGGCCATGTCCCAGAATTTTCGGGTGTCGACTTGAATGCCATCTGTAGCGGATATCGTAATGAGGGCTGTTTCTGCAGCGACAAGAGAGGCGATGGTGTCTCGGATAAAATCGACGTAACCGGGCGTGTCAATAATATTAATTTCACGCCCCTTCCAGTTACAATGTAAAATGGAAGAGTCTATGGAATGTTTTTTTTCTTTTGCATCGGTGTCGTAATCTACAACCGAAGTACCGTCATCAACCTTACCGAGGCGTTTGGTGGCGCCTGCCTTAAATAGCATCGATTCTACCAATGAAGTCTTTCCTGAAGCACCGTGTCCAAGGAGTACAATCGTCCGAATGTCTTTTGTCTCATACGGAATCATCGTTTACCTCCAGCACAAGTGTTTGGCATTATCAAGACTTAATCAAGTCATTATACTGCGGTGCGCATGATGACTTAATTTTACTTTTTGATGCAGAGCGAATTACATAGCTGTTTTGCCTCCGAAAATTTGATGTGCCCCGTGTACAAAGCCTTTCCAATAATCATTCCCGCAAGGGGTAATTGGCTAAGAGCCTCGATGTCCTCAAGTGAGGAAATCCCCCCTGAGGCAATAATTGGAGTTTTTACGGATATTAAGAGATCTTTCAAGGCTAAAACGTTTGGTCCCTGCAGCATGCCGTCCTTTGAGATATCCGTGTAAATTAAGGCGCAAGGGGATGTCTTTTCAATTTCCTTGGCAAAGGACAGACTTGTCCATTCACACAGAGAAGTCCATCCCTTAACGGCAACCTTGCCGTTTCTTGCGTCAATTCCCACGGCAACACGACCTGGAAATGTTGTACAAAGCTCACTTACCCACGATGGGGAATCGATGGCCTTTGTCCCTACTATCGCGCGATCCGCACCCAAATCGAGCACCTTTTTGATGTCCTGGGTAGTCCTCAAACCGCCGCCGAACTCGATCGGGATTTTTATGTGTTCGATAATTCGTTCAACAATCGTTAGATTTTTTGGAATGCCTTCAAATGCCCCGTCCAGA
>JAGWZR010000146.1 GCA_018968795.1 Planctomycetota bacterium
TGTATTTTTTTCGTTTAAAGTTGCTGCAAGATGTAGTCTGAAAGTGATTCTTTTGTTTGAACCGTCAAGGATTTGAACGCGGTAATATATTTTCTGCCCGTTCTGTTCAATCTCTACAAAATCATTTATAGCCAAAGACATAATAAACCACCACTCCGCACCGTGGTCTCGTTGGACAATTGTAGTTTTATCTCTTCTTGCCCTTTTTGCTGCTTCCAGTGCTGTAACAAAAATTCCATTGCGATTACCTGTCTTGATATTTTCTATAATTTCAACATGATGGTTATTGCCGTATTTAAAAAACTTGTATGCTGAACCGTCGTGATTTTTCACTCCGTACACTATTGATGGGTTGAGGTTAATCACCAAGCGAACTGTTTTAATTGGCGTTTTTCCATCAACATGTAATAATGGATTATTTACATCACCAAATGCTTTTTTAAGGTTGCCGTCAGATTGGGCAAGCCGTTCTTCTGCCAATTCCTTAATCTTTTTATCGCGAATCTTCTCAACCTCATTAACAGTGAGGCTTGAAAGTGGTTTTCTATATACAAAACATTTTTCATGTTCGCTGTAGCCGTATGCAGTTTCTTCATGCAACGCCCCGCTTATCTTGCGGCTGGGTGCATGGGATACAATTATATTCTTGATCTTTTCATCCACATCTTCATAAAACGACGGCCACGGCTTATCCAAATGAAATCCGCGTTCGCTCAATGCCACGTCGCTCTGGGCAGAAAGGCTGGAAAGTTTTTGAAACAGGGCGCGCGAAGTTAGGGCAATAATAACAGCGTCAACTGCGTGATGTCTGTGGTCTTCCCGGTTTTTTTCTATAATGCCGTCCCTTGCTAATATTCTGTTGAGATTCCAGCGATGACGGAGTGCGGCAGTTGCTTCGCCTTTGCTTACCTCTACACCAATTCCTAACTGCTGAAGATATTTTTTAACCTCAACGCAGATATAGCGCGTATCGTTTAATTGTCTTGTTACGCATTTATCAGTATCTATCTCCTTTTGCTCAAATTTCTTGCGTTTTGGCCACGGCAGGGGTTTGACTTGCTGAAGAATTTTTAGATACTTCTCTGTGTCTGCATGATAGGCTTCGTAGGGTGTTTTGTTTTGCTTGACCGCACGGTTTTCAGCAGCTATACACAAAGTTTTGTTCATGTATGAATCATCCAGCGAACTGCTGTATGGCAGGATATGCTCAACGTCAACTTCGGAAGAAAACAACATTTCGCGCGAGATTTTTTCCCCTGTATAAGGGCAAATCATTTTACACTCCAGCCACATGTTATATTTCTGAATATCTTCTCTGGTTGGATTCTGTATCCCGAACTCATCTTGTAAAATCTTCTCTGCCTTTTCATTGGCTCTTTTATTATCGTTTTGCCTTTTTTGTAATTCATCCTTTTGCCTCTTTGTGAGTTTCATATCCCTTGCCATTTCAATACGGATTGTTGCTGGTTTTCCATATTGCCGAATAATTGCATTGATAAGCTTCCTTGTTTCATACATGGCCTTTTCCACAACCGGATTACGCAAATATGGCGGCTCACCAAGTTCATCTGTTAGCTTAGGGTTAGCGAGTTTATCATAACCAACGGTTTTGCAGGCTTTATCAAACTCCACACCATCTTTAACCAACCTAATAATTGAAGCCTTCTTGTCAGGCGAACAAGGATCGTACGCGGCAAAACTTGCAAGAAAATAGCTTAAACCATCTTCTAGATACGGCAGTATCTTGCACATTGCCTTGCGTGAAAGCCTTGCATAGCCCTGTTCCAGTTCAGTCTTTGCAAGTTTTTCCGCTGTGTCATTATCAAAACCCCATTGCGATTTCATGCGGTTGAGAAACCCTTGCTCATTATCAATTGTAAGCATATCGGTAACAAGGTCGTTTTGTTTCTCTTGCGTCATTTCAACCCATTGTTTTCCCAATATTGAGCGCAATGCGTAAGAGGTGCGGTTGCCGGTAAGCTCTTTCTTTTTTCCTTCTTCAAGATTGAAAACTTCTCCTTCATGAAGTCCTAGCTTCTTGCGGGCAGCACCCCAGCTTAATGTCTTTTGTTTTTCCAAAAGCCTCAAAAGGTTTTCGCGTTCATCATTTGCGAGCGGGCGGTATTCGCGGGTAATCGGGTTTTTGATTGTGAGGTGATTCAAGTCCTGAAGCATTCTAAAACGCTGGTATTCAAGCAAAGCCCTTGATGCCCGTTTTCTGCCAGGTTCAAAGGTACATTTACCCACAAGGTATTTTTGAATCTTTAATGGGCGCTGGAAAAAGATTGCATTGTGAATAGCCACCTTAAAGGCAGGGTTGAGCAGGTCGGGATAATGTTTTTGCTGGGATTGCCAGATTTGTTCAAATTCTTCCTGATACATTGTGCGATCCGTGTATCGGTTGCGTTTTACGGATTGACTTGCAAGATATTCGCCCAGCGTTCGGCTTTTGGAATCAAGCATCTTCTGACGTAGAGAAGTAATATCCTTTTTTACATCGCCGTCTTCTTTTGATGATGCCTTTCTATTACTCTGAAAACCGCGCCTTTGGCTTAGGTGATATAACACGCGACCGAATTCGTAAGACTTAAGCTTGTCATCCAGGGCGCGCCTTCTGAGTTCATACGGATCGTATAATTTATTGTCGGCAAATAATTTTTCTCGTTCAATAGCGTCTTCCGGCAGCAGCTTGTTTTGCAATAAAATGTTGAGAATTTTATTGCGCCGCATTTTGCGTCTGCTAACAAGCCTGCGCGCAGAACGTGCGGCACGGCGGGCTTGATTTTTTGGAGTTTTTGTTTTGGCATCCACGGACTCTTGAAATATCCGTACTCCACAGCCGATAAGTCCTACCTGCTTTTGATCAGCATCACAACCAATAACTGCCCAGCCGATAGAGTTTGTTCCTATGTCTAGTCCAAGAGTAAAATCGTTTCGTTTGTCCATTACTTTCCTCCATTTTTTCTCTTGACTAATTCAGGGAATTTAATTAGGCTATGAACCGTTATACCAAACAAATGCCTGCCTTGCTTTTTACAATAAGAAGTGAAAGCTTCGCAGGATAGCCCCTTAGGGGGTAAACCATTCGGGGGCGAAAGTCTCCAAAAGCCCCGCGCTTGCGCGCGGGGCTTTTTTTATGGCTATAATAGCCTTTTTAGAGAAAATATCAAATTAATATTTTATTTAATGCACGAGGTATTCATAGACCCTTCGGATCGGAAGGGTCAGGAACTGCTTGAAAATCAATTTGCCAAAAGCATGTCAATCCTCGAACCACTGAAAACCAGAATTAAAGCCACAGACGAATTGATAGATGAGATAGTTTACAGGCTTTATGGACTCACAGAAGAGGAACTTAAGGTCATAAAGGCAAATGATAGGTATGGTTGACTTTTGTCAATCTAACTGTAATAATGAGGACAAAATATGCGTGGTTAATTTAAAAAACATGGGGGGATAAAAAAATGAAAATTCAAGTAATTTTAGAACCAAGCGATGAAGGGGGATTTACGACAATCGTTCCTTCACTGCCCGGTTGTATAAGTGAAGGCAATACGAAGGAGGAGGTATTAAAAAATATCAGAGAAGCCATTGAATTATATCTTGAACCAGTTGACGATGATCTGAGGTTTAATCCTGATGCGCAGGTTTTAGAAATTGCTCTATGACAAATGTCCCGAATTTGAATTATGGACAGGTCATTAATGCTTTACGTCGTGATGGATGGGTAATTGTTAGGCAAAAAGGCAGTCATATACGTTTGCAAAAGCACACGACAGAAAGAAAACTAAAACTCACATTTCCAGCGCACAATCCTATCATCAAACAAGCACATTTATCCGTTGATGAATTTACAAAATTATTATAGAAATTGAAACACGTTTTCCTGAGAAGCCAGAGATTTCGCAACCTTCTTGCCTGTTTTGCCGAGCGGATGATTGAGAGGAATAAAAAGAAGAACGAGGAAATCAAGGGTTTCCTGAAATGGCTTAAGTGTAAAATTGGTGCAGAGATTGACAGCCTTACAAACAAGACAATATCACGAAACCGACTTTAATCAACTCCCCGAAGTCCTCAAGAGGAACAGAAACAAAAGACTTGACAATTTTGCACACCTGCATTAATATGACCTTAATTCTGGTCAACTATAATGGAGGGCTATTATAATGAAAACGCTGTCACTGTCTGAGGCAAAGATGAAACTAAGCAGTCTGGTCGAGGCGGTTAGCACCACCGACGAAGAGGTAGTAATCACAAAGAATGGTTCTCCTGCGGCTGTTTTAATAAGTCCTGATGAGTATGAAAGTTGGAAAGAAACTATATCTGTCCGGTCCGACTTACCGCTAATGCAAGAAATAAAAGAAGGATTAAAGGCATTGAAAAACAAAAAGACTCGCTTGTACACGATTGAAGAGCTTTTTAAATAACCCTCTTTTGACATGAAGACGCCGTTGCATAAACTCAGGGTTCCTGACAACGTGGCTGAACTCATCAGTAAAATGCATCCACATCTTAAGAAAAAAGTTAAGGCATCCTTACAATCAATACTCTCTGATCCATATTCCGGAAAAGCGTTAAAAGATGAACTTGCTGGTTTGAGAAGCTTTCGTGTTAGCCGGTTTAGGATAATATACAGGATTTCAGACCAGAAGCTGATTGAAATTGTTGCAATAGGCCCGCGTGAATGCATATATGAGGAAACTTTCTGGTTACTTAAGAGAAAAGAAGATTTAAATGATAGTGGAAGGTAAAATGGAAATTCAAGCAATTCTGGAGCCATGCAATGCGGGGGGACACAGCGGCTTGTGTTTATGGATTTTCAAAAGTGAGCACCTCCGCGTGTCCTACAAACCTAAAGAAAAAACGGTATGGATAAACTTTTAACGAACAATATAAATGCCGCCCATACTATTGTACAAAAGGCTTTACTCCAGAAACGATTCGAGTTGCTCGAACCCGAAGCTAAGGAGTTAATTGAAATATTTGGAATACCGACTACGAGGCGTACCGTTGCGGTTTCTCCTGCGGATGCGGTTAAAGCGGCGACCGCCATCGGCTATCCCGTAGTCCTTAAGATCGTCTCGCCTGACGTCAGCCATAAAACAGACGTGGGCGGCGTGAAGGTGGGTATAAATAGCGATGAAGGTGTGAGGGTTGCCTATGAAGAAATTATTGGCAATGTAAAGAAAAGACAACCAGATGCCAGAATAAATGGAATTCTTGTGGAAGAAATGGCAAAGGCTTCCACCGAGGTTATTGTGGGCGGGCTGCGAGACCCTCAATTTGGTCCTGCTGTGATGTTTGGACTTGGAGGCATTTTTGTGGAAGTTTTTAAAGACGTTTCTTTCCGCATTGCCCCAATTGAAGAACACGAGGCGTTGGATATGATTAACGAAGTAAAAGGAGCTAAGATTTTAAAGGGGTTTAGAAACACAGAAGCGCTGGATATTTCCACGCTAGCCCAAACAATTATGCATGTATCGGATATGATGGTTTCCATAGAAGAAATCAAGGAAATCGACTTGAACCCCGTCATTGTTTACCCGCAAGGGTTAAAGTCCGTGGACGCAAGAGTTATCATACGCCGGTTATAATAAATTTCATCCTCTCAATAAGATATTTTATGAATTAACGAAACTATTATCCATGCAGAAAATTACGAATCTTTTATCCGCAAGGTGTAATGCGTGAGAATTTAAGCGCCTTCAGATGAAATTAAAAGAAACCTCATTCACCGTAAGGGCTGAGCGAGCCATTCTTTTCCGGGTTGTGTTATCAGCGGATCACAATGGTAGCGAAGATCCTTTGGAAGAGCTTCGCCGATTGGCAGAAACCGCAGGCGCAAACGTTGTCCACTCCATGGTTCAAAAAAGGATGCACATCGACCCTGTGTATTATATTGGGAAGGGGAAAGCCGCCGAGCTGTCCGCCCTTTCAAAGGAACTCGACGCCGACGTGCTTATCTGTGACGATGATCTTGCGCCGGCACAGGTCAGAAACCTCGAAAAGATTATTGATAAAAAAGTAATCGACAG
>JAGWZR010000147.1 GCA_018968795.1 Planctomycetota bacterium
CTCAGCGCATTCCTCAACACTATCCAGAGAAATTGTCAATTTATCCAATGGTATCTCGATAAATTTTTCAATAAAATCAGTTAGTAACAGGCCATTGGTTGTTACACCGACTCTATAGCCTTTACGCTTTGTGTAAACAATCATATCCGTGAGTGCTGGGTGCAGTAAAGGTTCACCCCACCCGGTGAGGGCGATATTATAGTGGGATTCTGTTGCATCACCTTGTAAAAACTTCTCTTTTTTAGCTAGTTTTTTTACCCCTCCGTCATCCCCTCCTTGCAAAGGGGGAAAAGTAAGGGAGGTAATTTGGTTGAGGCTAAGTTGTGTTATGTTGTCGATGATTTTTTTAAAAAGGTCAGGTGGAATATCTTTTTCAGGTAAATTAAAGGACTCGCGCGGACACATACCACACGCACAATTACAGCGGTTAGTGATCTCGATCTGGATACGTTCGGGTTGTCGAGGAATGATATAAAGCGTTCTACCTAGTATGCCTTTTATGAGGTGTAGCGGATTTGTAAGCACCATTAAATAAATGCCCCTATTTAGCCGCAAATAAGGATGAATTTATACAAAATAGCGAAGATGTCTTTTGCCACGAATTTTCACGAATTCTTTCTTATTCGCGGCGATTCTGGTTCATTCGTGGTTGATTAGTTACCCATATTAACAAACCTTCTCAACCTCTCCAACGGCTTTTCTTTCGGTAAGGTTCTTTGTTTCTTCTTCGATAGGGATAGGATAATTGCTTGTAAAACAGGCATTACAGAAATATTGTCGTGGCTGCGTAGCGCAACTCATCATTCCCTCCACGCTGAGGTAGCGCAGACTCTCAACATTTAAATAGTGGCGAATCTCTTCCAAGGTACGGTTTGCCGCAATCAGTTCACCTTTTTGCTGGAAATCAATCCCGTAATAACATGGATAACAATGGGGAGGACAACTGATCCTTACATGAATTTCTTTTGCGCCAGCCTTCCGTAATAAGCCAAATCGTGATCGAGACGTTGTTCCTCTTACGATTGAGTCATCAACAACAATAACCCGTTTCCCCTCTACCGTCTCTTTTAAGGCATTCAGCTTGAGTTCTACGACGCGATGCCGCCGATCTTGTTCTGGCAATATGAAAGTCCTACCAACGTAATGATTGCGAATAAATCCCCGATCAAAGGGTATTCCTGATGCATGAGAATACCCAATCGCTGCAGAGTTTCCACCCTCAGGAACGGAAATAACTACATCAGCATCCACAGGCGACTCCTCAACAAGTTTTGCCCCCAGTCTCTTACGGAATAAATGTACGCTTTCGCCGTAGACCATGCTATCCGGCCTGGAAAAATATACCAGCTCAAAGATACAAAAGGCGGGTTTAATGTGTTTTGGAGGACAATAACACTCACTCCGAATTCCATCTCTGCCCACGTAGACCGCTTCACCGGGCTCAATTTCCCGAATATATTCTGCGCCCACCTGATCTAAGGCACAGGTCTCTGAGGCCATTACATAACCGTTGTTCAATCTTCCAAGAGCTAAAGGTCTGAAACCATGAGGGTCACGTACCCCCACCATCTCATCCGGCGTTAAAAACAACAACGAGAAGGCGCCTTTCAATTGTTGCAGCACAAGAGACAAATTTTTTTGCATCATGTTTAAAGGCTTTGCCATGAGATGAACAATAACTTCCGTATCCGAGGTAGTATGAAATATCGAGCCATTGGCTTCGAATTCGTCGCGCAGTTTCTTTGCATTGGTCAACTGTCCATTATGGGCGACGGCAACTTTCCCTTTATAATAATCCACTACCAGGGGTTGCGCATTGCCAATGTTACTTGAACCAATGGTGGAATACCGAACATGCCCTATGGCAATAGGGTTTTTTAAAGACTTGAGCATTGGTGGTTTTATGGCGTCACTTATCAGACCCATCCCTTTATGGCAGATAATGTCTTTCCCATCCGTTGAGGCAATGCCAGCGCTTTCTTCGCCGCGATGCTGCAAGGAATATAAACCATAATAAACCCTCTCTGCGGCGTCTTCACATCCATAAACCCCAAATAAACCACAATGTTCTTTCGCGTCAGACATTTTTCCCTGACCTATCTTTTTTGCGCAAGTTTTTAACCAATTCCTCTCTTATTACAGATGGACATGGTACTGTGTGCTTCACTCTATATAAAACCTTGTATTTACTTTGATGGAGAATTAAAATAAACAAAATAGCCGTCCCTGTTTTAAAAAGATTTACCCGAAACAATCTACCATGCAAGAGTATTCCCTCGGAGCATATTCGGTAGCATTACGCAGAGAGACCATAAGAATCAGTTGCTGCATTTTTGCCCTTTTGTGAGCCGAACGCTGAAGGCTCATGTGGGTTTGTTTAATAAAAATTTTGGTAGGAAAATAAAAAATGAAACAGCATAATTATATCAAACATTGAATGAGTGTCAATATATTTGTCAATGGACCAACAATCAGCAACGAAAACGATTACGCAAGATTTTTTAAAAAAATTTTCAGAGGTAAAGTTATACGTTATCATAAGTTCTAACCTTGCCAAAAAACCCATATTGGAAACATTACAAGATGTCATCCAGGGCGGCGCAGATGCAATTCAACTGCGAGAAAAGATGATGTCTGATAGTGAGTTTTTTGCCTTGGCTAAGGAATTTAAAAAAATAACGTCAGGGACGAAAACTATTTTCATGGTGAACGACCGAGCAGAAATTGCCAAAAAAGTAGATGCCGACGGGTTGCATATCGGGCAGTCGGACATAAGCGTTCGCAATGCACGCAGAATTATTGGCTATAACAAGATATTAGGGGTTTCTACCCACACCATAGCTCAGGCACGAAGGGCGCAACGAGAGGGCGCAGATTATATCGGCGTTGGTCCCATATTTTACACTGAAACAAAAAGCCATGAGCCGCCCGTGGGTCTGGATTATTTAAAACAGGTAAAAAAGGAAATTGCCATTCCCTTTGTCGCTATAGGGGCTATAACCCTTGAAAATCTCAACGAAGTATTAAATGCTGGCGGATCGCGTATTGCAGTCTGTTCTGCGATTATTGGCAGTGATAATATCATTCAGGCAACACGCAGTTTCAAAGCCCAGTTTGCCGTTAAACAATAATCGTTTCACTGATATTTTAAGTCAGGAATTTTTAAAGGAGGTGGAGAATGATTGCCGAGATTAGTGTAATTCCCGTTGGAGAAGGGGTTGACCTGGCGAGTTACGTTGCTAAAGTTGTCAAAATCATCGATGAAAGCGGATTGGATTACAAACTTAATGCCATGGGGACTGTCGTAGAAGGCGATAGCGACCGCATATTTGACCTCATCAAGAAATGCCACAATAAGATGCTGGAGGTAGCGCAGCGAGTATACACTACTGTAAAAATAGACGACAGGAAGGACAAAAAGGCAAAATTAATTGAACAGAAAGTGCAGGCTGTGGAAAAGGAACTTGGAAAATGTCTGAAAAAATGAGAAGATATTCATGAATTGTGGGCTTTTTTGTGAGGAATATAAAAATGAGAAAAAAATTTCTATTGTCATTTTTGACTTTCGTATCTTTTGTTTTATCGGGTGTGCTGATTGTTTATGCAAAGGAGGAAAATGCCATGCAATCTGTAAAAGGTAAAAAGGCCGTAATGATTATTGCTCGTAGTAATTTTAGGGATGAAGAACTGCTAAAACCCAAGGAAGTTTTAGAGAAAAATGGAGTAACCGTAACGGTAGCTTCCTCTTCATTAAAAGAAACAACGGGTATGCTGGGCGCCAAGGTAAAGCCGGATATCCTATTCACCAATATTAATGTGTCAGAGTATGACGCCGTTATTTTTGTTGGGGGCTCCGGGGCTACCGAATATTGGGATAATCCAACTGCCCACAAGATCGCCAACGACGCAAACAATGCAAAAAAGATTGTAGGCGCTATTTGCATTGCGCCGGTAACCCTTGCAAAGGCGGGCTTACTTGCGAACAAGAAGGTGACTACCTACCCCTCAACGGTAAGCGATATAAAGTCAGCCGGTGCAAAATATAGCGGCGCTGATGTAGAAAGGGATGGAAATATCATTACCGCCACCGGCCCCGCCGTTGCGCAAAAATTTGGGGAGACTATTGTCAATGCACTCGGTGAGTAAATTCGCAGCTAAAACACCGTAACCCGAGATAAGGACACCTTCATGAAAAAACATATTTTATTAACAGGCAAACCCGGTGTTGGCAAAACATCGGTAATCAAGAAAATCCTATCCCTATCAAAATTGGATGCGGGGGGATTTTTTACAGAAGAAATCCGTGTTATGGACAGGCGCATGGGGTTCAGAGTTGTTACGTTGGATGGAGAGGATGGCATTCTTGCGCATGTAGATTGCAACAGCAATTATAAAGTCAGTAAATATCGGGTTGACCTGGATTCCTTCGAGAGGGTAGCCATACCAGCTTTAGAAAATGCTATGAAGAATAAATCGATTGTTGTCATCGATGAAATCGGCACCATGGAACTCTTCTCGCTGAAATTTAAGAACCTCGTCAGTAATATCCTCAATGGTGGAAAAACCCTTCTCTGTGTTATAAAGGAAGACGGTGACATCTTTACTGAAGCTATTAAAAAACGTCATGACATTGCTATTCTCACGGTAACTTATGAAAATAGAGAGAGCTTACCAGAAAAGGTGTTTGAAATGTTGAAAGCAATGAGAATGTGTTGATAGAATACGCCGGGTTTTATAGATTAATTGGCTTTTTACCCAGAGTTGCTATATTTGCATTGCGTCTATGAAGTAGTTAGGCGTAATTGCGTTCGTGAAACAAGCATTACATATATTTGGATTACATACAATTCTCTCGAGCTCACGTAGGGGTAATTCAGAATTACCCCTACAGTTTATTCACACTGCCCATCAGACCTTAAAAGGCATAATTATCATTTATCCGACGCAGACTGCACTTCTTTCTGAAAACTTTTCAAGTACTTGAAATAGTCTCCATCCGTGGTAAGGACAAGGTGTGTCTGTTTATTAAAGGTCGACTCGTAGGTTTCCAGGGTTTTTGTAAAGGAATAAAATTCTGGCGCCCTTTCGTATGCCTCGGCATAGATCTTTACCGCCTCTGCATCGGCTTGCCCTTTGATTTCTTCTGCGGTCCGATACCCTTCCGACTCAATGCGTTCCAATTCTCTTTTCATAGAACCAAGGATTTCTGCCTCTTCCTTCCGCCCCTCTGATTCGTACTTATTTGCAATGCGGATACGTTCGGAACGCATCCGATCATAAATCTTGGGAATAACGGCCTCCACATAATTTATATATTTTATACGCACGTCTATCAATTCCATTCCATAGCGGCCCTCCAATGCGCGCGTAGCCATTTTTCGAATCTCCTCAACAATCTTATCCCTGCCCATAGTAATCAACACTTTTTTAATATCTTCTGCCTCTTCAAGTTCTTTTGTCGTATATTCCAGCTTACGATTGGTATTCCGCAAGACCTCCTTTAAGGTATACGCGCTAACCACGTTCTTAACCGCCGATTCAATTACTTCATCCAGCACCCCTTGACCGCGCGCCTCAGTCCCCAGGGAGGTGTAAAATTTGAGCGTGTCTGTGATTTTCCACCGCGCCCACGTGCCCACACCAATATTTTCCTTGTCCCTCGTCAGAATATCGCTCGTTTCCCCGTTCCACTCCAGCAACCGTTTATCAAAATATCTGACCTCCTGGATAAATGGAGTTTTTACATAAAGTCCCGGCCGCGTAATTGTTCGAACGGGTTTCCCAAATTGTGTGATAACACACTGTACTCGCACATCCACAACATACAGCGATCCCTTCAAGCATATTAATGCAATCGCTACAGCAATAATGATGCTGATGACAACGGGCTTCTTCATTTCTTCACTCCTTCCGCGTTGATATCAAACATAGGCAGGAGACCCTTCATATCTTTATCGATAATGTATAACTTTTCACATTTGGGGATAACCTTCGACATGGTTTCCAGAAAGAGCCGTCG
>JAGWZR010000148.1 GCA_018968795.1 Planctomycetota bacterium
TACCATGGAAAATTTCCTTTTTTGAAAGATGATATGGTAGTTCTGACAAATACCCTTAAAGAAGTCCTTTTGTTGACGGAACATCTTTGATGCGTTCATCTATCCGAACTGCGCTTTCTAACGCTTTGGCGAGCCCTTTAAAAATTGCCTCTGCTATGTGATGCGCATTGGTGCCATAAGGGATATTCACATGTAAGTTGATACCTGCGTGTGTAATAAATGCCTTCAAAAATTCTTCGATGAGTTCTGCATCGAAGTTTCCGATCTTTTCTGTATGGAAGGCTACGTTGAATACCAATGCCGGTCTGCCACTGATGTCTATAGCGATATTGGCAAGAGTTTCTTGCATGGGAACGCTTGTGTTTGAGAAGCGCTGAATTCCTTTCTTATCACCTAATGCCTTGTTTATCGCCTGTCCCAAGCATATACCCACGTCTTCAACCGTATGATGATCATCCACAATACGATCTCCGCTTGCCTTGATAATCAAATCAAACAAGGCGTGTTTGGTAAGCAAGTCAAGCATATGATCTAAGAAGCCTATACCAGTGCTGATTTTACTGGTTCCTTCTCCGTCGATATTAATAGTTAGCTCGACCTGTGTTTCTTTAGTTTTTCTGCTAATTGTCGCTATCCTTTTTGTCATGGGATATTTTTGTTTATAGTTAATTGAATTAAAATAAGGAAGAAGCGTAATAGTTTAGTTTTTTGAAAAAAATATTGCAGAAAATAAAGATCAAAACGTTGAAATTCAAGTACTCCCCTCTAATAAGAGGGGTTGGGGGTGTGTTAAGAGCAGGATTACACACCTCTTGATCCCCTCTTTCTAGAGGGGAATGCAAAAATACAGCGTATATTTTTTCAAAAAACTAAACTGTTACGAAGAATCTATTATCTGTCCATGTCCGCTTTTAATAATAACAGGCGTCCCTTATTTTTGCATGTTTTTTTGTATCAACAAGCTCGTTTAGGTTTTTTAGTAAGATATCGATTTCTTCTCTTGCCCCAATCGTAATGCGGAGACAGTCGTCCAATCGTCTCAGGTTAAAATATCTTACGAGTATTTTTTGTGATTTTAACGTCTGATATAAATTTTGAGCAGAAACTCCTTTCATGCACCGGGCCAGTACAAAGTTGGTTTGAGAAGGGTAAACGAAAAATCCCATGTCTTGCAAAGATTTTGTAAGGTATTGTCTCGTTTCTTTTATTTTCTCAACATGCGTCTTCATGCTCTTTTGGTCGTCAAGCGCTGCAACTGCGGCAGCGATACTGAGTCGATCAACGTTGTATGAATCCTTTACCTTCATCATCCCTTGAATGAGAGATTCCTGGGCGATACAAAAGCCTAATCGGATGCCGGCCAGTGAATATGATTTTGAAAGCGTTCTGAGAATAAGGATATTATTGTGTTCTTCGACGAGGCGGAGACAATTATCTTCTGCGAAATCAGCATAAGCCTCATCAATCACCAGCACGCCATCTATCTTGGAGGCAACCTTCGATATTTCGCTAGGTGGTATCATTGTCCCCGAAGGCGAGTTTGGATTCGCGATAAATGTGACCTTTGCCCCTTTTACGACAAAATCTTCAGGAAGGGTATAATTTTCAGTAAAGTCTATAGCGCATGTAATTCCGCCTTGTAGTTCGGCGAGTGTTTGATAGAGCATATAAGATGGATAAGGGAAAATGACCTTGTCCCTCGCTCCAGCAAAACTTCGTATAATAATAGATAATAAATCATCCGAACCGTTTCCGGCGATAACGCGTTCGGGCTTTGTGCCCAATAACTCAGCAGCTTTCATCCTGATTGCCGTTGCAACGGGGTCTGGATAAAGGCGAAGGTTTTCATTTGCCGCTTCTTTAATGGCGTTCAAGACCTTTGGAGATGGTGGATACGGATTTTCATTTGTATTGAGCTTTATGTAGACGCCATCTTTTGGTTGTTCACCCGGCGTGTATCCCGACATCCTTTCGATATTGTTTCGAAAATAGCTCAACAACGCGCTCCTTTTAACCTGATTTGAACAGACCGGGTATGCGCATCCAAACCCTCAATTCCTGAAATTTCTGCTAAATCGTTATAAGCGTCTTTAAGGGCTGACTTTGAATAGGTTATTACACTCGACCTCTTTAGGAAATCATTGACAGATAATCCAGACGAGAAACGAGCCGTCCCGCTTGTTGGAAGTACGTGGGAAGGTCCCGCAATGTAATCCCCCAATGCGACAGGGGTGTATGCGCCCAAAAAAATTGCACCGGCATGTTTGATGCTGGATAATAGGGAACGAGGATTTTGCGTCATAATCTGCAAATGTTCCGGGGCTAATGCATTGGCAGTTTCTATGCATTCGTCAATGTTTTTTGTTACGATAATGACACCGAATGTATCAAGGCATTTCTTTGTGCCTGCCTGCCGCTTGAGTTTGTTTATTTGTCGTCTTAATTCAGCCGTTACGCGTTCTACTAATAATTCTGAGAAAGTAACCAGGATTGGAATACCCGGCGTGTGTTCTGCTTGGGACAACAGGTCTGCCGCTACAAACGAAGGATTTGCACGGTCGTCAGCGATAATTAATACCTCGCTGGGCCCTGCCAGCATATCGATGCCGGCATATCCGTAGATTTCTTTTTTAGCAAGTGTTACAAAAATATTTCCAGGTCCTACGATTTTATCTACCTTCGGAATGGTTTCCGTGCCGAATGCAAGGGCAGCAATGGCCTGAGCGCCGCCAACCTTGTAAATTTCATGAACACCGGTTTCCCTGGCAGCTACAAGCCTTTCAGGTGGAATCGTTCCATCCTTTGCAGGTGGTGTAGTCATAATTATCTTACCTATTCCTGCTACCCGTGCCGGTGTGGCGTTCATCAGTACCGTGGACGGATAAGATGCTGTTCCGCCGGGGACGTATACTCCTACGCTATCAAGCGGAGAATATAAGGTATCAAGCACAACGCCGTTTGCCTTTAATGAGCTAACGTTGCGGATTCGTATATGTTCCTGATAAGTCTGTATGTTCGTGATTGCCCGTTGAATGGACTTTACAAAGGAGAGGGATATTTTACGGTACGCCTCTTCAATTTCTCTGTCTTTTACCCGAAATTCATCCGGCGAAAGAGAAGTCTTGTCGAAGCGTTTCGTATAGTTTACAACAGCCTTATCGCCGCATTTTTGGACATCATGGATAATTTTAAGTACCGTTGTTCTATTCGTGGATAACCCATCTAAGAGGTTTAATTGTTGTTTAAGTTTTACAATTTCCCTATCAATATCACACTTCCATGTCTTGAGTATCCGCATCTCTCATTCCCACAAAAATTAACGAGGCATAAAGCCTCGTTCTATAATTTCAAAATATTTTTAACTCTAAACATGCAAAGGAATTATATTTTTTGCCGGGAATATTGTCAAGGAAAATGAAAAGGCGTTAGGGGGAATTGGTATACTCAGTAAGCTTCGATCAAATCTGGCATAGGCAACGATTTATTCCATGGTAAAAATGGAATACGCAAAAGAGTGACATCAACTACTTGTTGTTAGGTATATGATGGGGTAACGGTGGGGACAACGTATATGCTGTTGGAATTAATTCACATGTTCACTACGATCACCGTCAAGATGTATCGTCCGTGAAAAAATAAAATATTACCACTTATTCAAAACCATGCAAATTAATCGGCTATTCCTTGTATATAGATATTCCATAAATCCGCATGTATTTTTTCCGGTATATAATTAAAATTTTTATACGACCACACCGTTACCGTAGATTGAATAAGACCCATAAAGCCCGTGGCTGCCATCCTAGGGTTGATATTCTTTTTTATAAGTCCCAACGTTATTCCATCCGAAAGCAACTTTTCTATCTTCCGTAAATATTTTTGGATAAGTTGTAAGAGTTTTTTACGAATAATTGGGTCACTAAACTGCATGACTCCCATAATTACGGCAAAAGATGTTTTGCGTCGGTTTTTTGCTAAAACAAGCTGAGCCAATAAGATATTTTTCAGATTTTGAAGAGGGTCGTTATCTGTTATCGCGTTATTTATGGCATCCATGAGAGTTTTTTCAATGTCGTCTATCAACAGGCTCAATATATCCCTCTTGCATTTGAAATGCCGATAGATAGCACCCTTGGTGGTACCCATTTTTTCGGCTATTTCACTTATGGTGACATCTTCAATTCCTTTAGAGGAAATTATATTTCGAATAATGTCTATAATCTCCTGCCTTCTGATCTTTGTAGATTTTCTATGCTGCATGACGCCTCCGTAATTAAGTAAATTATAATTAATCTACACAAGGTACAAATAGTGTGATTTATATACACTTGTACGCAGATTAAAAAAATCATTATAATTTAATATTAAAGTGAAAACAAAACTTAAAATAATTAAAAACGGAGAGGAAAACAATGAAGATGAAAGCGAGTGAGATTCTTTTCAGGCAAGTTCAAATTTATAACTTGTAGCGCGGGGGTCTATCCCCTGCCACAACGCCGACCATGAAGGTCGGCGCTACAAAAAAAGTGTTGCCGAAGGCCTAATTTAAATCCGAACAGTTTTAAAAGATTTTTTTATTTGGGGGGGGATTTTCAAAAATTTCTCCCCCCCATCAAATCTGTCTTAAGTAGCGCTCATTGCTCTTTTATTCACGCTCGGCAAAGTCTTTTCTTCCATAAAGGAAAGACACATGAGACACACGAGCGATACGAAGATAAAGCCTAAATAATAATTGTTGGTATAATCTCTGATTGTACCCAGAATTATGGGAAGGAAGAAACCGCCAAGGCCTCCGGCCGCGCCTACCAGACCGCCAACAGTTCCTGTGTCCTTTGGAAAATACTCTGCTACCAGTTTGTATACAACACCGTTGCCTGTTCCTAAACAAATACCCATGACATAGAACAGAACAAGCGAAGTGACTAAAGACACATTTAAATTCAGGTATACCGTTAGAGAGAGTACAATTATTGTAAGGAATACCATGATCTTTCTTCCATTAAATCTATCGCCCAGATAACCTCCGAGAATACGGGTAAAAGCTGAAAGAAATACAAAAATTGACGTGAAACTACCCGCCTTTACAGGGCTAATATGATAAAAATCGTTCAGATAAGATGGCAACCATATAGAAAAACAGACAAATAATCCAAAAAACATGAAGTAAATTAAACAAAAAATCCAGGCCAGCCCGGATGTTTTATATACTTTTAATTTCTCACTTAAAGTCGGAATCTTTGTATTGGCAGACCTCGGTGCATTGGAGGTAAAAAACCAGTAGACAAACGCCATGAAGAGCAATGGAACCGAATAAATAATAAATACTTTATTCCATCCCATAGACTCCGCAATAAAAGGAACTCCAAATGCAGCAAGTGCGGTACCGGCGTTTCCTACGCCATAGATCCCCAACGCCAACCCCTGTCTTTTTTTTGGATACCATTCAGAAACATGTGGAATTCCAACGGCAAATGATGAGCCTATCAAACCAAAAAGTAAACCGCATCCCAATAAAAAACCATAACTATGCGCAAAGCTCGTCATAAATACGGAAAGAAAACCAAACAGTAGCATGATAGTAAAAACCAATCTGCCGCCATATTTATCCGTCACAATGCCCATGGGTATTTTGGCAACGGAGCCAAGTAATACCGGTGCTGCAATTAATAATCCCACCGTTGTGGAAGACAGGTTGAATTCCGTCCTCAAATACATAGCCAAAGGCGCAAACAGCGACCAGCTTGCAAAGCATAGCGCAAATGCAAGGGTCGCAAGTATCAGCACCTTCGTATTTCCATTTGGTGTTTGTACATTTTCGCTCATAAAGCCTCCAACAGATTTAAAATGTTTTCGTAAATACCCTAAAATTCAAAAGGCTGAAATAATGTTATACGGCAAACGTTTGATGAACGGGCTCAAATTCACTCTTCACCTTTAAAGCGCATTTATACAATCCTTCTGTAATCAAAGCGCTATTTTGTTTTATAAAGAACAACGTGCCACTCCTTG
>JAGWZR010000149.1 GCA_018968795.1 Planctomycetota bacterium
TTTGTTAATGATCCTAAACTTTTCAATAGTGATTATGAGCGCTATCTTTCTAATCAACTCCGGGGCAAGCTCCCCTTTTCTGAGGTCCCGCTAAAATTTCATTTTCGGGCAAGAACAAAAACACAATTAAGTCACGTATAATAAATATAAGTTTTTGGAGTTAAAATAATTCCTAAGCTAAACCACCCGCTATGCGGGTGGTCAATACTTGCAAGAAGGGTAAAATTTGCAGCTAAAGCTGCAATATGAAAGAAAAAGACTATTCTTCTAAAATAGATTTAATCTTTTCCTTTGCGATTTCTATATTAAATTTTGCTTCCAAATTCTCTGGATCAATAATTAATACTTCCTGCCATTTCTTAATGGCTTCTTTATAATTTCCATTTCTGTAGAGTTCTAAAGCATCGTCCAGCGCTTTTTGTAATATTTCATTTTCTTCCTCTGTAGTTAGTGTATTTATTTTTTTATCAACTTCTGACCTTTTTTCAATGGGCGATTCTTTAATCAGCTCGCGTTCATAATCGGCGCTATCTTCAATTTCTTCCTTAATAATATTCTCGCGTTCTTTCTTGCTCTCGGAACCTATGATATAAGGTTTCTGGGGTGGTGGTTCTTTAATCAATCTACGTTCACGGGTTACTTTATCTTTTGCCTCCTCTTTAATACCTTCGCGTTCTTTCTTGTTCTCGGAACCTATAATATAAGATTTCTGGGTTTTAAGGGTCTTGATTTGATTTTGTAAATCAGCTTTTGCTATTTCAATCTCAGCTAATTTTCTTTCAATATCTCCTATATTTTTTTGTGTTTCGGAGAAACCTGTTTCGAGTGAATTTTCCTTCTTTTCTATCTTGTCTATTTTAGAACTCAGATTATCCAAACTATTACTAAGATTCAAATAATTTGTGTCGATATCGGCGGTTTTTTGGGCAAGTTCATCAACACGCCTTCCAAGATTTTGAGTAGAGGAGTTTAAAGAGGCATTCAAATTTGAAAGTGTCAGCTCTAGTTCTTGGATTCTTTGATCAATCAATGTCACGTGTGCCTCTTTTTCCTTTTCCTTGGAAGATTTTTTATTAAAACCAGCGCATCCTCCAAATAATGAGGAAAGACCTAATATAATAAGAATTAAAAAAATATATTTCATCGTAAATAACCCTTTCGATACTTATAATTTTTTCAAATGCAAACTAAAATTCCATGTAGATTTGGGAAAATCTATTTCATTTTTGATAAATCAAAAGACAATGGGGTTTCTTCGCCGCCGGGGGCGATAATTACTAAGGTAACAATTGTATTTAAGTCAATATCTTTTACTGGAAATTTAAAAACCAGACGGGCAGAATGACTTGGGGAATCTGGCCAGAATTCGCTAGCGTCTGCTATTTCTGGAGTAAACTCAAACTCAGGTTGTATTATCTCGTCTTTATGGTGAAGATTGGCAAAATAATGCATTGCGAAATCATATTCATCACCATATACTGTTACTGAGAAGGTGAGGGTATTCCCGATATCTAATGCCTGCATAATATCTTTATGGGTAATCTCTCTACGCTCTACTGCTGATTTTCTAGCCTTATAAGCAAGGTTATGAAAAGGTGTAAACAGCGTAGCAGAGCCCTTGCCCTTTTCTAGAGAAACCGTCCAAGATTTTGAAAAAGCTGCTATGTCCATATTTTTATTTTTCTGACCATATTCAACGGCTTCTTGTATTTGTTCGGGTGTCAGTTCCAACGAGATAGCGTGAACTTGTTTGAAAATGAACAAGCACAAGATTAGGGTGGAAAAACATGTTAGTGGAAATATTTTTTTAATCACTTAATTTCTGTCCTTAAAGGCAGCTAACGGTGGTAGGAATATTTTATTATTGAGAATGTTCTGCACTAGATTCTGTTTTTGCAGCCTCTTCTGAGGTGGCTTCGGATGATTCTTCAGCCTTCTTTTTTGCTTCTGCGGATGGTTTTACCACGTAGTTTTTGCCAGTCTTCATCAAGCTTGCACTACCCACGATAAACATAATACCAAATACCACTGCTCCAACGAAACAAAGTACTCCTCCCAAATTATTGATAAATCCTTCTACCTTTTCATTACCCATTATCTTCTCTGACTTTTCTGTAATTGTTTTATTTAATTTTTCTAACATTCTCGCAATTCCTCCTTTTTGTTATCTTTTAATGCTTTAATAAAGCGTTATACTTTGATAATTCTTTGTTGGCTTCTTCATTCATTCCTTTTTCACGATAAGTAGATTCCAAATTTTTATATGCCTTTGCATACTTGGGGTTAATGGCAATAGCCCTTTTATATTCACTTACCTGATTTTCAAACATCTTCTTTTCCCCGTATGCGATTCCTAAGTTAAAGTGCGCATCGGCTCTATTGGGATTCAAATCCAATACTTTTTTGTATTGCAGGATTTCATCGTCCAATAAACCCTTTTTACCATACGAAACACCTAAATTAAAGTATGCATCTATATAGTTAGGATCAATCTCAATCACTTTTTTGTATGCAGAAATCGATTCATTGTTCATTTCTTTTTCGCAGTAAGCATTTCCCAAATTATACAGCGCTTCTATATTGTTGGAGTCAATTTCGATGACTTTTTGATATGCCGCAATTTCATCATCCACCATGCCCTTTGAGCCGTATGCAATTCCTAAATTAAAATATGCTTCTTTATAACCGTGATCTAATTCAATAGCCTTTTTATATGAAGAAATTTCTTCGTCAAATAATTTCTTTTTGCTATAAGCTACACCTAAATTATTATAAGCTTTTGCAGAGTGATTATTTATCTCAATAGCTTTTTTATATTCCTTAATCGCGTCTTCTACCATACAGCGTTTATTATATTCATTTCCAAGTTGATAATGTACGTCGAAATCACAAAAATTGTCCGCACAGTAGCTAGAAAAGGTATAAATGAGATTTAATAGAACAATAGAAAATACAAAAAAAATTTTCTTCATAAGTTTTTTAGGGAATTTATGCGTGAAAAAACCAGTATATTTTTTCGTTTTCAGTCGAAATTTCTTTCACAATATCATGGTACTCAGTCTCAGAAAGATCGTCCAACTTTTTGCCATATTTCTTGATAACTTCATTAAATTCCAACACCTTTTCAACAAGGTTTTCGTGGGTTTTCGCAGAACCACCTAGTATGTAAAAGTTTTCCCCAGTTGTGATCCTTTTATGATTATCTTTGTTGTCAAAAGAGAGACCGCAGAGAATGGTATTTCCTTTTGATGGTTTATTCGTACAATTCAAACTTAACTCCTTTCCATATCAACAACTCCAGCATGGCGATTACCCAAAGAATACCATTCTATTAAAAAAATGTCAAGTTAATATGCCAGTTTCTACACACCCCAAAGATTATCTTGGTGAAGGGTTTAGTTTTTACCTTTTGTAATAAAGATTGTGGCTCATTGTAGCGGATTGCAAGTTCGACAACTGTGGTAAGCAGACGGTTAAGACTATTCTTTAATTCGGTTACTGTTGTAATCTGATTGAAGAATAGTTGTCATGGAGTAGCTGTGGCTAGTATTCTGCTGGCAATTTCAAAGTAAATGACGAGTCCTGTAGCGTCTAATAGTGTGGCAATAAGCGGCGCAGATACGAAAGCGGGGTCAAGTTTCATAAATTTGAAAAATAAAGGAATGGCTACACCGACGATGTTTCCGACACTAACTACGATGCATAATGAAATTGCCACTGTTAAAGGAAGAGTTATCTGTTTAAGGGATATAGCGGCAATGGTGAAGGCAATCAGTCCCATGATGAGTCCGAGCATAGCGCCAACCTTGAATTCCCGCAGTAAAATTCTCCACCATTCCCTGAAATTTACTCCCCCTGTAGCTAATGCTCGAATGATGAAAGTAGAGGATTGTGATCCGGTATTACCGCCGGATCCGGTAAGCATGGGAATGAAATAAGCAAGCGCAATTACCGAACTCAAGACTCCGGAATAGGTCTTTAGGATAGTTTGCGATATAGTTGCGGCAATTACGAGGATAACTAACCATGAGATGCGGTTGAGTACCCTCTTTGAAAATCCTATACGAAAATATTCTTCCTCGATCTTTTGAATACCGGCCATTCTCTGAAAATCCTCCGTTGCCTCTTCTTGGACAACGTCCAGCACATCATCTACAGTAACTATACCCACCAGCCTATCTTCATTATCTACCACAGGAACGGCCAAAATATCGTATTTCTGAACGACCTTTGCCGCCTTCTCTTGGTCATCCGTGGTATGTACATAAAAAACATTTTCATTCATGATATCCTTGATGAGTTGTTCAGGATTAGCGAGGATGATATTCTTCAAAGAGGCAACACCGCGTAACTTCTTAGTTTCATCAACGATATAACAGATATAAATAGTCTCGCGGTTGGGACCGGTTTTGCGTATGCGTTCGAGTGCTTCTGCAACGGTCATATCCATCCGAAGGTCTACATATTCAGGCGTCATTATACGACCTGCGGAGTTATGAGGATAATTCAGGAGTTCGTTAGCTTCCTTGCGGTCTAAGGGTGGAAGCAGCTTAAGGAGTTTTTCCACCACGTGGGCTGGTAATTCGTCAAAAAGTTGTGTCCGATCATCCGGCGGCATTTCGACGAGAATATCTTTTGCGTTCTGTTCAGTGAACTGCTTGAGAAGTTCTTCTTGTTCAATGGGTTCAAAGAGGGTAAAGACCTCAGATATTTTATTTTTGTCGAGCAATCTGAAACCCATTACTCGTTCGGTAGGATCAAGTTCTCTAAGAATATCTACAATATCGGCAGGATGTCGTTCCCTGAGGAAATCACGCAGACCCTTGAAATCTTTCGTTTCAATGAGTTCCTTGATTTCAGGAAGAAATATCTTTGTCCATTGCAGTTCCATTTCCAGCTTTGATTCTCTCAAATCTGAAGGCTAGTTACAATTCATTCGACTTTTTCCACACCTAGGGCTTTCGCCATACCCAGGAGTGTCCTTCCTAGCAGAGAACGCTTCATTTCAATTGCTTCAAAATCGCACACTTCGTCGCAGCAGAAACATCCAATACATTTCTTTTTGTCTACAATCACCTTGCCATTTTCTTTTGACATAGCGCCTGCAGGGCAATTCCTCACACATTCATAACATCGGGTGCAGTTTGAATGATTTACTGTAGAAAATGTTGAACACGTGCTGTCAAACATCAAGGATAGTAAAAAATTGGGCAGATATTTCCCCGCAAAATCTTGGGCGCCGCTGGAAGGTTTTTTAAAATCAGGGACAGACACATTGTGAATAGTTTCGCCAACTACATTGATAGCGTCTAACTCGCCGATACCTAACCCGCGTTGGTGCGCAAATCGGATGGTCGGCACGGCCATAGGTTCAAATCCGATAATGCTACTTGCCACTGCATCCATAGCCACGCTGTCCTTACTGGCGAGAATCAACCCAACCTTTTTTGGGAATCCGGCATTAGGACCATTTCCTTCCATGCCTACAATTGCGTCCATGATAATGAGATGAGGATGTGTCATTTGATAGATGTCTACCAAAGCTTTGGCAAACACAGCAGGTTTAGGTGCGATCAAATGAACGTTTTTTTTACCGTTCCCAGGAATTGTTCCCAACATATTCTTTATTGCGCCTGTGTATTGTGTTAAACCGTGCGTTTTAAGCTTAGGCACAGAAACCACAAAATCTACCGTTCGTAGTGTCTTGGCAATACGGAATTTGTCGAGGACTTCATAGTCCGTATTGTGAACATCAATATACTCATCTTTATCAAAATTGACAATCTTTGCTCTGGTGTCCTCTGCAATTTCGTTGATGCGGGTAACCCGAAAGGCATTAAAAGTGGAGGCATTTTTCACACTGCCTGAAGAATCTCCAATATAAACTTCACATCCAAAATCTTTTTGGAAAATATTGACAAGCGCCCTTACCACTACAGGGTGAGTATTTACTGCTCTTTCGGGAGGT
Source organism: Planctomycetota bacterium (assembly GCA_018968795.1). Lineage (GTDB taxonomy): Bacteria > Planctomycetota > Brocadiia > Brocadiales > Brocadiaceae > REEB58. Next base: position 5,969 of record JAGWZR010000149.1, read on the forward strand.
TGTGAAGAAGAAAGGAGATTGATCTTTAAAAGCAC
>JAGWZR010000150.1 GCA_018968795.1 Planctomycetota bacterium
TGGTTATTTCTGCCCTGATAATTGGTTCTTCCCTTATCATTATGGCCAACAGAGGTCCCTTGGTATACGGCTTCCCGGTACTGGGCATTCTTGGATTCGTCTTTGCGGGTATTCTTGGATTGGGACTGACAATAGGCGTTTTGAAGTCCGGACGCTTGTAAATGTGGAATATTCGCTACCAGGTCACAAAAATGTAAAAGTTTTTGGAAAAACATCAAAAACGAAGCAGAGGGGCAGAAGAGAAACAGAGAATTTTCTCTGCTCCCTCCCACTCCACATACCCTGATTTTTTACTTCGCATTAGTGTCTTCATGGCTAATAATATAGATCAAGTAAGATAAAAAGTTTTGGAGTAAATACCTTGGACGAACTTGTTGAGTCATTTATAAACTACCTCATCGCTGAATGCGGTTTATCAAAAAACACCGTTCTCAGCTACAGCCACGACCTTCGAATATTTACAACATTTCTCCTTTCTAAAAAAATATCGGACTTTAACAACGTGCGCCCCGATACGATTACCAGCTTCATTATTTCAGAAAAAAAGCGCGGTTTATCCATCAAGTCCATTACCCGCGCCATTGTGTCCATCCGCATGCTGTACAGATTCCTCCTCTCGGAGGGAAAATTGCGAATGAACCCCTTTACCGTAATAGATTCACCAAAACTCTGGAAAAAATTGCCAGAAGTTATTTCCATAAAAAAGATCGACGCCCTCCTCTCCGTTCCTGATACAAAAACGAAACTAGGGATGAGAAACAATGCCATCCTCGAACTTTTGTATGCTACAGGCGCGAGGGTATCAGAAGTCGCTGCAATTCAGATGGACTGGATTAACCTCGAATATGGTTATGTGAAATGCAAAGGCAAAGGTTCCAAGGAGCGTATAGTGCCGCTTGGAGGAAAGGCGATCGATGCCGTTCAAACGTATTTAACAGCCGTTAGACCAAAAATTAAAAATAGTTACGAGAGCACTTATTTATTTCTATCAAAGGCAGGGAAGCCGCTCCGGCGCGAGAATATATGGGTCATTGTAAAGAATTGTGCCTTAAAAGCAGGCATTCGCGAACACATCTCTCCACACAAGCTGAGGCATTCATTTGCCACCCACCTGCTGGAAAATGGCGCAGACTTACGTTCAGTCCAGGAAATGCTGGGACATGTTAACATCTCAACTACCCAAATTTATACCCACGTTAGCAAGCAGCATCTAAAAAATGTACACCAACAATTTCATCCGCGGGCGTAAACAGAATTCATACAAATTTATACTTTTACCTTTGACCTCATCAAGATCAAAGCAATTCTGAAAACAGTTGATCTCAAATTATTCAAATGGACTACACGCCATTCCAAAGGCGTCGGCCACTGCCTTGTTGGTAAGCCTTCCCTTTACCATATTGATGCCCCGCAATATGGCTGGGTTTTCTCTGGTTGCGTGTTCATATCCCTTGTCGGCAATCTCCAAAGCGTACGGTAAAGTTACATTCGTCAATGCATGGGTTGATGTGCACGCCACCGCGCCGGGGATGTTGGCAACACAATAATGGATAACATCGTATACCTTGAAGATAGGATTGCTATGCGTGGTGGGTTTACTGGTCTCCACGCATCCCCCCTGGTCAATGGCTACATCGACAATTACCGCACCCGCTTTCATAGTTTGCACCATATCCTTTGTTACAACATAAGGCGCTCGCGCCCCCTCAATGAGTACAGCGCCAATTAGTAAATCAGCCTCCTTAACCTTCTCCCGAATATTCTGAGCGTTGGACATGAGCGTAACTACATTTTTTGGCATGATGTCATCCAGATACCTCAGGCGTTCCATATTTATATCGATCACGGTAACTCTAGCCCCAAGCCCTGCAGCCACTTTGGCAGCATTAGAACCTACAACACCGCCACCTATGACAACAACCTCCGCAGGAGCTACGCCTGGCACTCCTCCCAAAAGTATTCCGCGTCCATGCATTGGTTTCTCCAAGTATTTTGCGCCCTCCTGGATGGACATCCGCCCTGCCACCTCGCTCATAGGCGTCAGGATTGGATGCTGGCCGTGTTCATTCCGAATTGTTTCGTAAGCAATTGCCACCGCTTTAGCCTTCAGGATTGCATCTGTTAATTTTTTTGAGGCGGCGAAATGAAGGAACGTAAAAATAATCTGGCCTTCTCGCAACAAAGGGTATTCCGCTGGCAATGGTTCTTTTACCTTCATTATAAATTGCGCCTGGTTATAAATCTTCTTAGGATCATCGACTAATTTGGCCCCAGCCCTTTCATACGCTTGATCGGAGATACCGCTTCCTAAACCAGCGCCTCTTTCCACGAGTACGGTATGCCCATGTTCCAACATCTCCTCTACCCCAACAGGAATAAGGGCTACTCGATATTCATCTGGCTTAATTTCTTTTGGTATGCCGACAATCATCTTAATTTTCTGTTCAAAAAAAATGTATAGTTTGATAAAATCATGTGGGTTTCTTAACAACGAACTGACACGAAGATAAATCTAAATTTGTTTGCAGCATTGGATGTTGTTATACTCGCAATCGTAGTGTACATTGACCGTGATTTTTGTCAAGTTTAAAAACCATGAAGACATGCGCCTTTATCACTCTTGGATGTAAGGTAAATCAATATGAGACTCAGGCTATTCGGGAATCGCTTGCCGCGAGAGGTTTTGTTGAGACAGACCCAGAACAAGCTGCCGACCTTTACGTGATCAATACATGCACAGTCACTTCAGCCAGCGACGAAAAATCACGTCAACACATTAAAAGGGTTAAGCGGAAAAATCCCGGCGCAACAGTTGTTGTTACTGGCTGTTATGCAGAAGCCGATGCTGAAACGATAAAAAAATTTGAGGGGGTTGACTATGTAGTCACTAAGTCTGAAGAGGCACACCTCTCCGAAATTGTAAGCAGGCGCAAGGAGGAGGCTGAAAAGGTATTTCCTGACAGAAGAACTTCCGAAATACCTGAGGATTCCATTTACAATCTCAAGATAAGCCATTTTGCTGGACACACGAAGGCATTCCTGAAAATCGAGGATGGATGCGACATGTACTGTTCTTACTGCATCATTCCTTATGTTCGAGGAGGCGTCAAGAGCCGAAAGCCGCAGGATATCAAGGAAGAAGCTCAACGCTTGATTTGTAACGGCTACAAGAAGATCATACTGACAGGTATTCATTTGGGGGCTTATGGCAGGGACACACAGGAATCCCACCATTTATTGGATATCGTTTCCATGCTCAGTAACCTATCGGGTCTGGAGAGGCTCCGGTTAAGCTCAATCGAAATTAACGAAATAACAGATGATCTAATTGACCTCATTGCGCACTCAAAAAAGGTATGTCCTCACTTCCATATTCCCCTGCAAAGTGGAGATGATTTCATTCTAAAGAGGATGAACAGGAAATACACTTCATCGCAATACTTGGATGCCTTGAACAACATCCGTTCAAAGATCGACCTGCCATCTTTTACTACCGATGTTATGGTAGGTTTTCCGGGAGAAAAGGAAGAACATTTCGAAAACACCTTCAACTTGTGCAAAGAGGCGGGCTTCAGCAGGATGCATATATTTCCTTTCAGCGCAAGAGAAGGCACGCCTGCGGCAAAAATGCCTGATCACTGCCATCCTCAAATTATCAAGCAAAGAAAAACACTGCTGGAAACTGCGGCAAGCACGCTCGCCCTTGCCTATAAAAAACAATTTTTAAACAGCCCGGTAGAAGTGCTCGTAGAAATGGGGAGGGACCCCAAAACAAATAAATTATGCGGTTATTCCGAACGGTACATCAAGGTCTTATTCGAAGGCACAAATGCAATCAAAAATACGATTGTTCCAGTACGAATAAAAGAAATCACTCCTTCCTTTGCAATCGGGACTTTATTATGAAAAATTTAACAAATAAAGTTTTCAGTACAGGTACTTTAATTGTTTGTATTTTTGTTACATCTTTATCCTATGGGTTGCCTGCCGACGACGTCATACCGCTGGTAGATGAAGACTATTATCCACAGGTGCATCAATCATTAATTGCCGCAAACAAGTCCATCTTCTGCGTTATGTACGCGGCAGATATCGACCCTAGATATAATCATGGCTGGGAGTATAATTTGGTCAACGACCTCATCAATGCCCATCGGCGTGGTGTTGCTGTGACGGTCATCTTTGATCAAAATATGGTGTTTAGGGAAACACACGAAAAGACTGAAAAAACGAGAAAAAGGAGTCAGAGGGCGTACGAGATGCTCAAAAAAAACGGCGTTTCTGTGTATTATGACAGCAATAAACGCGTCACGCATAGTAAGATACTTGTCATAGACGAATACATTACCATTGTAGGCAGTACGAATTGGACGTATAGCGCGCTAAGAAAGAATCATGAGGCGTCCGTCTTAATAAGATCACACAGCGTGGCAGAGGCATTTCTGGAAAAGCTCCGGGCGATTACTAAATATTAATAATGCAACTCAGAGAGAGACACGTTTGAAATCCAGAAAGGAATCAAATCCAATTTTGACAACAAAACATAGCGAATCGAATAGAGATTATCGTATGCCAATAAAAACACAGTATTTACATCTTGCCTTAATAGGTATGCTGAGCCTTGTTCTATCCCACAATATTTTTGCTATGGGGGACGCTTCAAAATTTATCTTCGCCCAATTGGAGTATAGCGGTGGAAACTGGAATCCAAGACCCAATGCGGGAAAACGTCTTATGTGGGAACTTATTAAACGCACCAGTGTTGAAGCGCGAATTGACGCCATTAGCCTTCGGGCGGATGATGTTAGCCTATTTGAATACCCATTTCTTTATATGTCGGGAGACCAGGAATTCCCACCCCTCAGCGAAAAAGAAATTAGCAACCTGAAATTATACCTGGAATTTGGAGGCACGCTTTTAATTGACGACTGCATCGGCAAGAGCGATTTCGGATTTGACAAATCCATTCGACGTGAAATTAAAAGGCTATTTCCAAATAAATCACTAGAAAAACTGCCCACCGATCACACCATCTTCAAATCTTTTTACCTGCTTAATCAGGCGTATGGCAGGATTATGGAAAAGACATTTCTGGAGGGTATAACATTAGAGAACCGCACAGCTATTATTTATTCACAGAACGATCTGGGCGGCGCCTGGGCAAAAAATCCGCTCGGAAGCTGGGAATATGAGGTAATGCCAGGAGGCGAGGCGCAAAGGAATATGGCATTTCGTCTGGGTATAAACATTATCATGTACGCCCTAACAGGCGACTACAAGCAAGACCAGGTGCACCTGCCGTTTATCCTGAAAAGACAAATGTAAATTATGGAAAATTTCACACAATGGCGCCTCACTTTTGTTGGTATCGAAAACCTCGGCTTGCGCGTGCTCGTTGTATTCTTGGCAACTACTGCGCTATACTTTTCATGGCTGAGCATTAAGGCTATATATCCCGTTACAAAGCGATTGTTACTTCTCACACTTCGGTTCGTTGCTACAGTACTCGTAGTTATTCTCATCCTCCAGCCGCAAATAGAACAAAAAGAGGTGGTGAAATTAAAAAATAAGGTAGTATGCCTATTGGATAATTCAAAGAGCATGACTCTAAAAGGAGGCGATACCGGCATCACCCGATTTCAACTTGTCAATAATTTCTTTGAAGACAATGCATCCTTTCTTGAGAAATTACAAAATAATTTTGACGTCGATTATTTATCCTTTTCCGACACGATCAAAGAGATTTCCTACCATGACGTTAAAAATGGTCTTCCCCTCGATGGAACAAACACCGATATTGCCCAGACACTCAAGCTCCTTAAGAAACGATATGAGGGCAAATCCGTTATGGGTTTTTTGGTTTTCTCAGATGGCGCGGATACCGTCGAACTTCCTTCAAGTGTAAATAAACTCGATATCATTTCAAATCTCGCGAAAGAACTTTCAGCTCCATTCTTCACATTCTCGCCAGCCGGCAACATGGAAGTTAAGG
>JAGWZR010000151.1 GCA_018968795.1 Planctomycetota bacterium
TCCCTTTGACGGAGAATAATACTGCAAGTTATCTCTTAATATTGGTGCAGAAATTATCTTATAAAATTCGTCATAAATCCTTTTTCTATTATCTCTGGCAAGTTGTCTGCAAGAACGGACCATAAATATGATGGTGTAATGAACAAGGGCATGCCCGATCTCTTTTTTTACATCAAACGCATTCATTGTGTTTCTGCTTTCCAGAAACTCGCCTGCCTGGCTTTTAAAGACTTTCATGTCATGCAATAGGCTGTCGCCGTTGATAATAACCATGCTGGCGGATACACAAGTATTGTGCATAACATAGTTGTATAAATTCTCATTTACAAATGCGACCTTGTCGGCATGTCTCAGGTATTCCAGGTTGAAAACAAAGTCCTCGAAAAGATGCATGTCTTCATTAGAAGAAATATTGTTTTCTCGAATAACGGATAATTTATATAACCTTGCCCAGCAGTAACTAATTAGGTGATTACTGGGGTGTCTTAGGAAATGCCTCACATAATCTACAACATCTGCTTTTGACAGCACTTTAACTCGTTGTTCAAAAGGCTCATCGCCAGGGCGGAATGTAACCTTCTGCCTTACAAGCTCCCCGTTATTTTCAAGTTTGCTAAAATTTGACATCACTAAGTCAGGCTTATATTGGTTATATGTTGCGATTAATATTTCCATAGTGTTTTTTTCGATGAAATCATCTGCATCGAGGAAAAATACAAAATCTCCTGCGGCATTGCGTATCCCCGTGTTTCTGGCAGCCGCCGGGCCGCTGTTTTTCTGCGAGATTACCCTGATCCTTTTATCGGCAAGGGCGTATCTATTGCATATTGTTTCACTGCCGTCAGTAGAACCGTCATTTACGAGTATCAGTTCAATATCTTTATAACTCTGGTTTATGACGCTCTCTATAGATTTGTTTAGAAATCTTTCTGCATTATATACCGGAACGATAACGCTTATTAACATACTAAACCCCTTATATCAGTTCTGCTCCCGCAACAGGACCCTTGCCGGGGCGCCGTCACAACCCTGTAAGTTAAGCGGCATACAAATTAGTTCATACGCACCAGCTTTAATCCCTGACAAATTCAGGCCTTCAAGAACAGCAACATTGTTTTTCAATAATAATTTATGCACAGGAGAACCATCGGACTGAAAGGCTTCGATTGACAAATAGTCTATGCCTATAAGGCTAATATTCCTTTCAATAAGATATTTAGCCGCGTCAATCCCCAGTGCCACGTAATTCTTGTCAAAAGAAGGTATATTTTTAGCCCACCTTTCCGAATTTTTTGTTTTAATTAAAATCCTCGAATATCCGTTAAGATCGTGTTTCAGAAAGTCATTTTTTTCTATTAGAGTATCTGAGTCAAACTCAATGACAAGACAAGGTCCGATAAACGTTTCAATAGGAATAGAGTCTACCGTTGCTCCATCTTTGATGAAATGAGAAGGGGCATCAATATGCGTTCCGGTATGAGTTCCCATCTCTATTTTTGTTAAATTACACTTATCTCCTTTTGAAATTGACATAATGGTTATTAGCGAAATAGGTGAATCACCAGGCCAGACAGGTAGGTCATTTGAGATCGGTAAAGAGATATCGTATAGTCTCATTCTTTCCAGCTCATGTTGAAGGCATACCAACATTCTGAAGTTTATCTATAATTTCTTTACATACATCTTCAGGCGTTTTATCAATCTGCACTTTAATCCCATCAAGAGGTTCTTCCAGTGTATTGAACTGGCTTTCTAAAAGGTTCGATGAGAAAAAATGCCCTTTCCTTTTCTTCATTCTTTTTAAAATTAATTTTTTACTGCCGTCGAGATATATAAAAACGACCTTTTCTCTCTTATCATTCGATAAAATATTACGGTATTGTTCTTTCAATGCAGAACAGGCCAACACGGCACCTTCATGCATGTTCCATTGTGAAATATCCTTAGCAAGGCTTAAAAGCCAAGGGGTTCTGTCCTCATCCTCAAGCGGGATGGAATTCTTCATTTTATCGATACTGGTCTGTAAATGGTAATCATCGGCGTCATAAAATTTTACTGCAAGCCTTTCCGCCAGCATCTTGCCTATAGTTGTCTTTCCAGAGCCGGAAACCCCCATAACAATATAAACCATCATTCCTCTTCGAGTGGGGGAATAATCATATTCTTTTTAAACTCTTCCCTGTCAAGGAAAGGCCACAAGTCCTCCAGAGGTTTGGAGACCATCGTGCCGTCAGGCCTCGCCATCGAAGATAGCTTTGGGGCCATCTGCAGATCCGGGTCAACCATAACTTCGCAGATAACAGGACCCTCCATATTCAGAACATTAATGACTTCTCCCTTCAGATTCTTTTGATCGGATATCTTTACTGCCTTCAATCCATAAGCAGAGGCCATCTTGCAGGTGTCAGGGATTGTTAGGCCGCTTGAGGGGTCGCAGCAAACGAGGCGTCCTTCAAAAAACCTGTTATGGGTATTTCTTATTGCCGCATATCCATTGTTGTTCAAAACGAACAGCTTTACAGGTATGTTCAGCCTCTTCACTGTTTCAAGCTCCTGAATATTGTGTTGAAGGCCACCATCGCCTATGATGCACACTGTGCGCTTTCCGCTGGCAAGGCATGCCCCTATGCTGTGCGCGAGTCCGAAACCCATTGAACCGAGGCCCGGACAATTAATGAGCCGCTGACCTTTTTTAACCCTGAAGGCCTGCGGAGTTATTTCGGCGCAACTTCCTGAACTTCCAGGAACGATCACATCGTCTTCTACAAGAAGGTCGGACAGTGCCTCTACCAATGCATACGTATTCACATAATCGACAGGTTTTAAATACTCAGGCAGCGCCACAGGATACTTCTTTTTCCATTCTATGCACCTTGCCGTCCAGGCAGAGCGGTCTTTTGACTTGACCATATCGAGCCTGCTGATAAAGCCGCCGAGGAAATCCTTTGCATCAGCCGCGATAGGGACATCAATTTTCGTGTCAATCTTTCCGATCTCATGCTCGTCAATGTCAACAATTACCTTTTTTGCCGCACGGGCAAAATTGGCGTAACTGTGGCCGACCTGCGGCAGGTCCAGACGGACGCCGATGGTTAATATAAAATCCGAGTTCTGCTGGATGAAATTAGCATACCTTGAAGCAATAGAGCCTGGCCTGCCAAAATATAGAGCACTGTCTTCAGGCAGGATATCCGCCATCCTCCATGTTGTAAGCACCGGGATTCCGAGTTTTTCTACAAGGGTTAAGAATTCGTTCTCAGCCTTAGCAAGGCGAATGCCTCTTCCCGCCAGTATCACGGGGCGTTCGGAATTATTCAAGAGCTTTACAGCCTCTTCTATCCGTCTTCCAAGTTCTGGTTTTTTTTGATCTTCAAGAGGAGGGGTAAATCCTTGCAGATTATTCTCGTCTATCGTTGCCCCTTGCACATCAAGCGGTATATCAATCCATACCGGCCCTGGACGGCCGGTTTTTGCAAGGTGAATCGCCTTTTCGAGATGATAGCGGATGCTCTCAGGCTCAAGGATAGTAACCGCATACTTTGTAATAGGTCTCACGAGGGAAACTATGTCAACTTCCTGAATCCCCATCTGCCGGACGCCTTTTCCCGAAAGGAGGTCCTTGCGCTTCACCTGCCCCGAGAGGACAAGCAAAGGGGTTGAATCTATCCACGATGCGGCCACTCCTGTTATAGCGTTTGTGCTGCCTGGGCCTGTCGTAACAAGGGCCACGCCGATATTGCCGGTGTATTGCGAATACGCATCGGCTGCTATGGCCGCTACCTGCTCGTGGAGGCAACACACAGGCTCCAATTCTTTCTGCCTCCCAAGGGAATCCACAAGATGCATGCACCCGCCCCCGGGCAACAAAAACATATCTTTGACGCCCATCCCTGCAATGAAGTTGATTACATAATCGGAAAGCTTAATCATATCCTTTTATACCTTGAGCCTCTTGCAAATCTCTTTATTTGTCATTCCCGAAGTGTTTATTATATTCGCAATTAAATATATAAAACATCATGTGCCGGACTTGATCCGGCATCCTTTAGTAGAGACGCATTGCAATGCGTCTGGATTCCAGCTAAAATCCCGCCGGAATGACGGGATTAATTATTAAGACTTTTACAGGAGACTCCTTTTTACCTTTCATGAAGATTATCACTCCTTATAACAACCCTGCCAGTATTTCCAATACTTCGTTTAACCCCTTTTTTCTTCTATTCCACGGCCTTGGAATCAATATACATTTCATGCCCAGTTTTTCTACGCCTTCCAAATTCTCTTCATTGTCGTCTACAAATACATCTGCCCTGCCCAACCATTTTAAGAAATCAGCCTTGCTTTCATCATATTTGGGGATATCCTTGTCTTGGCGCTTGGATGGAATGAAATGGAATGTACGTATCCACTCCCCGAGATGCCGCATGACCCACGCAGCGCTCGCTGGTGCTGCAATGAGCGGGGTAGCAGTAACTACTATGTGGCGAAAAGAGGCACCATGCTCCAAAAACCATTCCATAACTTCAAGCACAGGCGGTATATTCTGAAATCCTTCGGAGAGCCTGAACTTATCGAGGGAGCAGAGATATTCGGCACTGCTCACGCCTAAAAGTTCATGAGGCGGATTTTCCTTAATATCTTCATACCTTAATGTGCATTCGGGATGATCGGGTGACCATTGCTGCTCAAACCATGAACGCATAAGATCATTTAACACATCATCCACATCCCAGGCGATAGTCAGCAAAGCACCCTCTATAAAATAGGCTTCTTAAGCCAGTCTGTCCAAAACGTCATTTCAGTCTTTCTGTTGGTATTCTTCAAAATCTGCTCATCTTCATAATACGAGTCACCAACATAGTGTGTGGTAGAAATCTCCTCGAATATCGCCCCGCCATTTGACCTGAAGCTGTGCTTAACTCCTCTTTCAACCACCACCATATCGCCTGCCTTATACTCCTTCTCAATGCCGTTGAGGTTTAAGGTGACATCACCGTAGAGGACATGGAACGTCTCTTCCTTTTTGACATGATGGTGCACGGGGTGGTTCTGACCAGATATAAGTATTATCAATTTCTTGCAGTATTCCCTGTTTATGCAATTGATTATGGCGGCGCCCCACTCCTCGAATTTTTCTATACCATAGTGGTGGGACAATTCGAAATCCACCTTGTCTGGAAGGCTTATCCTACTGTCAGCAACAATACGGCTGATACTGCTGATAATCTCCAAGACCCTCTCCCTCAGATTTCTCGCAGTCACATCATTCATTAACACAGGCCTGTGCTCTTCGATATCTGAGACGGCAAGGTATTCCATATACTTGGACATGTCGTTTGCAAGGACCTGGTTATCGGTATTAGGGATTGCAAAAAATGTATTGGACGGATTTATCCTCTCTCCCTTAGCGATTCTCCTTTTAGCAAAAACACCTCTTTGCAGTCCTCTTAAGTCCGATCTTTCCTTTTCAGAAATCTCCATCCTCACATCAGCAACACCGCACATAACAAGGGTTTCCTTTGCGGCCGCCAGCCATTCTTTGACCTGGCTGGGGTTGGAAGAGTAATCGTTTAAAGTATACTTATCGGTTGCTATACCCACATGCCGCTCAAAGGCGGCTGCACCTTTTGTCACGGCTATTTTTATGGCATCGAAATTGTCGGGACTTTCGTGGGTTGAATACCCTATCGGCTCTTCAGGATATCTTTTCTTTAACATGTCAATCTGGTTGAGTTGCAGATTCCCTTTTCGTGTCGGATACTCGCCTACGCAGTGCATAACACAGAACTCCTTTTTTCTGTGCTCAAGAAATGTTATCACCTTATCAATATCAGCAAGAGATGCCCCTCCAGTAGAGGCTATAATAGGTTTTTCGGTTTTTACAATCTTTTCGAGCAGAGGCCAGTCTGTCATGGAGCAGCTCGCTATTTTTATGATATCAAACCCATGCCTTTCTATACGATCAACGGAGTTTTCATCAAAGGGCGTG
>JAGWZR010000152.1 GCA_018968795.1 Planctomycetota bacterium
CAATTGCAATAGGCGTTGGTGCAGGATTGGTATGTTTCTACTCTGTAACAAAGATGAAAAAAGCCTGGGGTTATGACGATGCTCTGGATGTTGTCGGGGTTCATGCAATGGGTGGAACCTGGGGGGCCTTTGCAACGGGTATCTTCTGTAGCACCGCTGTCAATCCAGCGGGTGCAGATGGTGCAATTTATGGCAATATTGCCCAGTTGGGAAAACAGTGGTTGGGCATCCTAGCCTCATGGGGATGGTCTATGGCTGTTACATCGCTCTTGATCTGGTTTGTAAAAGCAACGGTTGGATTAAGGCCAAGCGAGGCAGAGGAAATTACCGGTATGGACCTTACCCAGCATAAAGAAATCGCTTATCATTATTACGAAACGGAACAGGCTTAGTTACCCATTGTAAGATACCCATGAAGTATAGAATAGCCCGATTCATTAAGTTTGATTAGGAGAACAGGGCATTTTAATTATGAAGGAGGTTTGTAAATGAAAAAAATTGAGGCAATCATAAGACCCGAGCGGCTAACCATCGTGAAGGATGCATTGGAAGAATTAGGTTATCCTGGTATGACCGTGACTGATGTGAAGGGACACGGCGCCCAGCGCGGAATAACTGAGCAGTGGCGTGGAAGAACATTCAGGGTGGACTTGTTGTCGAAGATAAAGATAGAACTAATTGTTTCTGATCGCGATGTGGAAAAAATTGTTCAATGTATCACAAAGGAATCGCAGACGGGGAGCATCGGTGACGGAAAGATTTTTATTTCAAATATTGAGGATGTGCTCCGTATCCGTACAGGCGAGAGAGGTGAAAAGGCCGTCTAGTGGCTTAACGATTAATATTTTTAAATATTGGTAGTGAACAAGGGCGTTGAATTTTTTGTAGTTTCAACGCCCTTGTTTTTTAAAGATTCAGTGTAATTCCGTGAAACTCCGTGGTAAACTATTACGCCTTATTATGATTGAAAAGCACACGAACTCTCTGTCGTTACGGTTTTTTCAAAACTTGTTGAAATACAGAGAAATTTGCCATTTCGTATCAACCAGAAGTGGTGGTTTTAGTAACCCGCCTTATGACTCTCTCAACTTGGGATTTCATGTCGGAGACAATCTAGAAACGGTGCTTAAAAACCGCGAACGACTTGCCGTGGAACTCGAGGTTCCATTGAGTAATTTTACCACAGCCAGACAGATTCATGGCGGTAATGTAAAAATTATAACAGAAGACTCAAGGGGTAAGGGTGCATTTAATTACGATACGGCAATAAGCGAGACCGATGCTATGGTAACCGATACTCTAAATATTTGTCTTATGGTTTTACAAGCCGACTGTGTTCCAATTCTATTCTTTGATCCGAAGAAGAGGATAATCGGAGTTGTCCATGCTGGATGGAGGGGAACAGTTCAGTTGGTAGCTCAAAATACGGTAAGAGTATTAAAGAGAAAATTCAATTGTTTGACTGATGATATTCTTGTGGGAATTGGACCGTCTATTGGCCCATGCTGCTATTTGGTTGGTCAGGAAACTATCCTTCAGATTGAAAAGGCTTTCGATAACAAGAGGGAATATATTAATAATTCTCTTGGTGGTAAAGGCTATTTCAACTTGTGGGAAGCGAACAAAATGCAGCTTGTACAAATGGGTATTTCAGAGAGGAATATAGAAATTGCCAAGGTATGTACTCGGTGTAATCATACAAATTTTTTCTCATATCGTCATCAGAGAGGAGAGACAGGGAGATTTGGAGCTGGAATTATGCTTCGCATATAAGATGTACTGTAACACCTGTTTGCGTTTTTCCCAGTAAATATATCTCAGATATTTCGGGCAGTTATTTATTTTAGATATTTACCAAAAATAATATCTAGTTTTTTTTTGGTAGTTTCAGGAATCAGGTCTTTGTTCGTTACAATGGCATTCTGTGCTGCTGTTGCACATGCACAGCTTCTCTTCGGCTCAATTTGAGGAATGGCTGCCTTAAGGATTTTTTTTGCTGTTTCGGCGTTTTTATTCAAATTCCCGATAATCATTTCTAATGTTACTGTTTCCTCGCTAACGTGCCAGCAGTCATAATCTGTGGCCATGGCTAGGGTGCTGTAACAGATCTCTGCTTCTCGTGCGAGCTTGGCTTCTTGGAGGTTAGTCATACCAATAACGCTGACTCCCCATTGCCGGTACACATTCGATTCTGCACGGGTGGAGAACAAGGGGCCTTCCATGCACAGATAAGTACCACCTTTGTGTACACGGGCACCAACAGATTTCGACGCACCAAACAAGGTGTTGGCAAGTGTCTCACATACTGGATCAGCGAAACTTACATGTCCCACAATTCCTTCACCAAAGAATGTACTGATCCTGCCTCGTGTTCTATCGAAAAACTGGTCTGGAATAACAATGTCTAAAGGGCTGATTTCCTCTTTCATGCTTCCAACAGCGCTGACAGCGATGATGTGTTCTACCCCTAGTTTTTTCATCCCGTAAATATTGGCCCTGAAGTTAAGTTCCGATGGTAAAATTGTGTGGCCCCTGCCATGTCTAGGCAAGAAGGCAACTTTACGGCCTTCAAGGATACCGACGATAAAACTATCAGAAGGTTTTCCAAAGGGTGTGTCAATCGATACAGATTTTACATCCTTGATTCCTTCGATATTGTAAAGGCCGCTTCCTCCAATAATGCCAATCATCTGCTTCCCCATTTCTTCACCTCTCCTTTTTGTGGGAACCGTTTCTGCCACAAAGGCACAAGGTATAACCTTAGTGTCTTAGTGGCATGAATTATTATCAAATTATAAACGATTAAATTATGCGAAAAGGTTGCTATGCATGTCAATAAATAAAATGGAAGTATTTTATGGTTATTGATATAATTCGGGAAATTTTTCGAAATAATTTTTGATAATTCTTGGTATGAGGAATTTGTGTGAAAAATCAAGAAATCTTAGCATTATTTGAGCAGATTGCTAATGTATTGGAGCTGAAAGGAGAAAATTCCTTCCGTATAAATTCGTACCGAAAGGCTGCTCGTATAATTGGAGATTTAACCGAAGATATAGAAGAGATTGCACGGGAAGGAAAATTAACGGATATTCCCGGTATAGGGAATGGCACGGCGGAAAAGATCGTTGAATATATTAACACAGGAAAGATGTCCAAGTACGAAGAAGTGATGAAGGGAGTTTCCAAAGAAACGATAACCCTCATGCAGATACCGGGTTTGGGTCCAAAGACGGTTGCTATGCTCAACAAGGAATTAGGTATCGTTGGTTTGAATGATCTTGAAAATGCCTTACAAGAGGGCAAACTAAAGGGGCTGTTTGGGATTGGAGATAAGAAGATTGAAAACATTATTAAGGGAATTGGGCTGTTTAAAACAAGCCAACAACGAATATCTATTGGGATGGCATATCCTATTGTGAAAAGAATTATGGAAGGATTAAGGTATAACCCACAAATTAAAAATATTCAGACGGCTGGCTCGTTACGTAGGATGAAGGAAACTATTGGGGACATAGATATACTTGCTTCTGGCACAGAAGTTACTGATATTATTAAGTCTTTTGTAAATATGCGTGGAGTAACGCAAATATTAGCGGCAGGGGATACGAAAAGTAGCGTGCGGGTAGAGGAGGGTGTGCAGGTGGATTTAAGAGTTGTTCGTGAAGACGAGTTTGGAGCGGCTTTACAGTACTTTACAGGTTCAAAGGAGCATAATATCCGCCTCCGCGAGATTGCTAAGAGGAAGGGACTAAAGATTAGTGAATACGGTATTTTTAAGGGAGAAAAAAAGATTGGGGGGCGGCTGGAAGAGGAAATTTATAAGATACTCGGCATGGAATGGATACCACCTGAGTTACGTGAGAATAGGGGAGAGATCGAGGTTGCCGAAGAAGGCAAATTACCTAAACTCATTGAGTTTTCAGACATAAAAGGAGATCTCCATGACCATTCCAATTGGAGTGATGGTATTCCTACCTTTGAAGAGATGGCCGAGCATGCCATGAAGATGGGTTACAAATATCTTGCGGTATCGGATCATTCAAAATCTCTTCATGTGGCTAATGGTCTAAAAGACGAGGAATTGTTAGAAGAAATAGAGGAGATTGATAGACTCAATAAAAAGTTAAAAGGATTTACTTTACTGAAAGCGACAGAGGTGGATATTAAGACTGATGGATCATTGGATTTTCCTGACAATTTATTAGAAAAACTCGATCTTGTTGTGGCTTCCATTCATAGCGGATTTAAACAGGGAAGGGAAAAGATTACGGAGAGAATGATTGCTGCCATTCGCAATCCTTATGTGAATATCATTGCACATCCAACAGGACGCTTAATCAGTAGACGAGAAGGTTACGAAGTCGATTTGGATAAGGTGATGGAGGTTTGCGTAGAAACAGGTACGGCGCTTGAAATTAATTGTTTTTATGATCGCCTTGATCTGAATGACATTAACTGTAGAAAGGCCAAGGATGTGGGTGTTATGATTGCGATTAGCACAGATGCCCATCATGTAGATCAGATGTGGATGATTGAATTGGGTGTAGGAGTTGCACGCAGAGGATGGCTGGAGGCAAAGGATGTGATTAATACCTTTACAGTTGATAAGTTAAAAGCTTTTTGTATGAAAAAAAGAAAATTTGGCTATAAAATATAGTCCTCTCTTGACAATCTTCATCTTAGATGATTTAATTATACCTTTTAGAAAATTAGTTAACGGGGGACTTTTTAAATTATTTTATAAAGGTTTAGAAAATTATTTTTAGTTAATTGGTAGTAATAAGTTAATTCTAGATAATTTACTGTCATGCATAGTTGCACTTGTAAGGTAGAAAAATACGTGTGTTTTGTCGTAAAAGTCTTTAGCGTATTTTGCGGGAATATATCTTGATTATTATTTGTTATTGTGTTTAGCAATTGGCTATCGGTTTCCTGATTTTATAAAAAGATATTTTGATGAATCCAGTCTTAATCCCATTTAAAATTATTGGAAATTTTGTACACGAATTCATAAGTGAATTAGGGGGAATGGGATGTTTTATCGCTAAATCCATATTCTGGATGTTGTTCCCACCGTACTTAATACAAAGAATCATTAAGCGAATTAATTTTATTGGTGTAAAGACCTCTTTAGTTATTGTCCTGACAGGCTCATTCACGGGGATGGTTCTGGCGTTGCAGACTTATTATGCTTTGGTTAAATTTGGCGCTGAAACCAGTCTTGGTCCTGTGGTAGCATTATCGTTAATCCGTGAACTTGGCCCAGTTCTTTCAGCTTTAATGGTTACCGGGTGCGCAGGTTCTGCATTAACGGCTGAGATTGGTATTATGAGAATAACCGAGCAAATTGATGCTCTTGATGCCATGGCTTTAAATCCATACAAATACTTGATTGTGCCCAGCCTACTAGCAGGTATAATATCTCTTCCTCTCTTGAATGCTATTTTTGTTGTTGTTGGCGTTTTTGGGGGATATGCTGTAGGCGTAGGACTCATGAGCATATCCGGTGGAACTTACTTTGGTGGAATCAGAGATTTCGTTAACACGAAAGATATTCTTGAAGGATTATATAAATCCTTAAGTTTTGGTGTTTTGATAACCTGGATAAGCTGTTATAAAGGATATTGTGCGGGATACGGAGCAGAAGGGGTAAGCAAGGCAACCACTCAAGCCGTGGTGCTTTCATCGGTTACTATCTTGATATGGGATTATTTTATGACGTCTATCTTAGTAACTTAACAATGGATAATCCATGATTGAGGTTGTCGATTTATACAAAAGTTTTAACGACCACGAGGTGCTTAAGGGCGTTAACTTAAAGGTGGAAAAAGGGCAATCACTTGCCTTGATTGGAGGTAGTGGGAAGGGAAAATCTGTGTTGTTAAAACATATCATTGGCCTGACGAAGCCCGATCGCGGCAAGATTTTGATAGACAATCAGGATATTAGCAGACTTAGAGGCAAGGCGCTTAAACAATTGAA
>JAGWZR010000153.1 GCA_018968795.1 Planctomycetota bacterium
ATTAGTAAGCTTGCAAGGGTTGTTGAAATAGAGGCAAAACGCCTACAAGTCCAGGAAAGACTCACCACAGATATTGCAGAATCCATCATGAAGGCGTTACGTCCCAAGGGGGTACTTGCGATTATTGAAGCCGAACATCTCTGTATGACGATGAGGGGTATTAAAAAACCCGGAACAAGGGTTCAGACCTCCGTAGTACGCGGTATCTTTCGTGACAATCCCGCTACTCGTGCCGAAGCCATGGCATTGATCAAAGGGTATTAATCAAGGTATAAAATCTACTCACCAAAGAGGCGCACGCGTCAGGATGATAATAAAATATAGTAAAAAATCTTTGATTGATATTGCTTATTTCTCCATTGCCGTATGTGTTATTTTATGTTATGGAAGTATCTCTTTTGGTAGTGAGAATATTTATCAGTCACAGATACCAGCCACAACATCTCCGACAAAGGTAGAAATGAACTCCAGTCTGAAATTTCTTAGCCTGAGCCTAAAGGACAGCATCATTTATGCCTTGCGAAATAATTTTGATATAGAGATTTCGAAGCTAAATCCGATGATAGGAGATTATGATATTACCAAGGAGAAATCAAAATTTGATCCTACATTTAATTTAACAGGTACTATTCAAAATAGTAAAACACCAATTAATAGCTCCCTGTTATTTGGGGTAAATGCTATTAGTCCATATCTTGATCAAGGGAGAACTGCTAATGCCGTGCTTAAATCATTGATTCCTACGGGTGCTACCTTGTCTTTGGAATACAATATATTTAGGGATCTTGTAAATCCAAACTCTTTTCGACTCCTAAATCCATCCTATACAAATTTTTTAGAGGCAAAGATTACGCAGCCTTTGTTGAGGGGGGCAGGCTGGTTCTATAATAGAAGTCTCATCTATATCGCTAGAAACAACAAGAAGATTTCTTTAGCACAATTCAAAAGTACCGCAATGGAAGTTTCCAATTCAGTCCAAGCGGCATATTGGAATCTTGTAAAGGCAAAAGAAGATTTGAAAGTAGCAAAAAAGTCTTTAGAACGCGCGGAAGACTTATTGAGGAAGAATAAGATACAAGTAGACACGGGCACCCTTGCGCCTATTGAAATTATAGTTGCAGAAGCAGGTGTTGCGTCAAGGGTTGAGGCAGTACTCACTGCGGAAAATGCGATCAAGGATAAAGAAGACGAGCTCAAAAAGATCATGAACTTTGCGGACGATGAAATTTTCTCCGATGCGAGCATTATCCCAACCGACAAAATTGTTTTTGAACCAAAAAGGGTTGAATTAAAGGACACTCTTAAGATAGCTATGGGAAAACGTCCCGAATTACATGAATTACAGTTAAAGGCCGAAAATGCGGGTATTCAGATCAGAAGGAGAAAGAACGAATTGTATCCCCAATTGGATTTTACGGGTGGTACGCGTTATACGGGGCTTGCAGAAAATTTAGTGGATGCCAACGACTCTACATTTTCAGGGAATTTTCAGGGGGAATTTTTTACGCTTACTCTGGGAATTCCTATAGGGAATCGGTCGGCAAGAAGTGAATACAATAAATCTAAACTTGAAGAACGGCAGGCTAATATAAATGTTAAAAAAAAAGAACTCGATATTGTAGTAGAGGTGCGGGAATCTGTCCGGCAGGTGATGACGAACATTGAAAGAGTAAAGGCTACAAAAAAGGCCAGGGAATTAGCTCAAAAGAGGTTAGAGATAGAGGAAAAAAAATATAGCGTAGGGAGGTCAACGAGTCTGGAAATCCTGCGCGCGCAGGAAGACTTAGCTACAGCAGAAGGTAATGAGGCGAAGGCAATTGTCGATTATGAAATATCTTTAGGGAACTTAGAGAAGGCAAAGGGTACGATTCTTGACGCTTACGATATTAAATTGGAGGAAGAGGGGAAAACCTAAAATACATAATAGGTCTTTCAAATTCTCTTTGTAGAATAAACCTGTTGCGTAATTAATTTAAATGTGGCATACTATTCCACAAAGGAGGAAAAGTATGCTACGATTTAAAAAGATTTCTAAAAGACCCAAGATGTTATTTCGGTTAACCGGGGTAACCGTGGAGCAATTTGCCAATCTATCTGTAAAGCTTAACCCTCTTTGGGGGCAGACAGAGAAGAAGCGCCTATCCAAAAGAGAACGAAAACATGCCCTTGGGCAAGGCAGAAAATATAAACTCTCTACCATAGAAGATAAACTTTTGTTGATACTCGTTTTTTATCGCTTTTATCTCACCGATGAACTCATGGGGTATATTTTTGGCATTCATCCAAGTAACGCCTGCCGCATGAGGATTAAGATGGAACCTCTGGTGGAAAAAGCCGCTGATCCATCTTTGAGTCAGGCAATAAAACAAAGGGTTTCTCAAGAAGCGAAGAAGGTCTCCACGTGGGAAGACCTGCTGATAGTGTGCCCTGAGTTTGCCGAGGCTATAACCGATGCCACAGAACAGCACAGAAGAAGACCTCCCAAGAGGATATAAAAGAAATACTATTCTGGCAAGAAGAAGCGTCATACCATCAAGACTCAAATTACTATAAACACGAAAGGCAAAATCCTTATGGCAAGTAAAAGCTATCCGGGAAGAGTTCATGATTATAACATCTTTAAACAGGAGAATACGGCGGAGAAGCTGTCCAGAAAAAGTTCCCATTATGTTGATTGTAGTTATGACGGCGCGCCTAATGACTATCCAGAATGCGCTATTATTATGCCGGTAAAAAGACGAAAGAATCATCCTGCTCTTACCCGTGCCGAGAAACGGTTTAACAGAAAACATTCCCGAATCAGAATTCTTGTCGAACATGTCTTAAGTCGTATGAAAAAGTATCAAATTCTGGCGCAGGTCTACCGTCATAAAATCATGGATTACAATCAGCGATTTAGAAATATTGCTGCCCTCGTTAACTTTAGACTGGCAACGGCTGCTATTTAAAACAAACGTATCTTAATGGTATTTCCTAAACTATAATTACGCAATATGTCTATTAAATAGTACCTTAGAATGGCTGTTGAATCGGAAGGGTTCAGCAGCCTTCTTTTTTCGTGTGTTTTTAAACATTGCCTTGACTATGTATCTATAATTTGCTTAAAATACAACCATACAAGGAAAGAATTGTAATTCTGAAATTCTTAGTTAATATTCTGCAGTGTGACAAACACATTCTTTCAAGCGAAGTAATGTAATTTAAACATAAATTGTTTCTGATATAAATATGAGCCTATTAACAAAAGTATTTGGCACATCCAACGAGAGGATAGTAAAAAGGATATATCCTGTTGTAAACCAGATTAATTCTCTTGAACCTAAAATGATGTCTTTAACCGATGCTGAGATCCGCCAAAAAACAGATGAGTTTAAGGAGAGATTGGCCAGCGGAGAGACGATGGATGATCTCCTGCCAGAGGCATTTGCCACAGTGAGGGAGGCAAGCCGAAGGGTGCTTATTGCCCCTAACCCAGACAGTCCGAACCGTACCATGCGACATTTTGACGTTCAGCTAATCGGGGGCATTGTCTTGTATCAGGGGAAGATAGCTGAAATGGCCACTGGAGAAGGCAAAACCCTCGTTGCCACTTTACCTGCTTACTTGAATGCGTTATCGGGAAAAGGCGTTCACATTGTTACCGTTAATGATTACCTGGCAAAGCGCGATAGGGACTGGATGTCTCCCCTGTACGAATTTTTAGGGTTAAAAACAGGCGCCATTCAATCGAATCAAGAATACGAGGAGAAAAAAGCCGCTTACTTATGCGATATTACCTATGGGACAAATAATGAATTTGGTTTCGATTATCTTCGCGACAATATGCGGATCAGGACGGAGGAGCAGGTTCAGATTAGTCGCGGGTTGAATTATGCCATTGTTGATGAAGTTGACAGCATATTAATTGATGAGGCGCGCACCCCCTTAATTATTTCCGGGCCAGCGGAAGAGTCTACAGAAAAATATTATATAGCAGATAGAGTTGCCAGGCGTTTAAAAGTCGGAATGCACTTTGAGATAAAAGAGAAGGAGCGAATGGCTCATCTTACGGATGAAGGGACTGAACAGGTAGAAAAACTGCTGAATATAGACAGCCTTTATACCGATAAGAATA
This sequence comes from Planctomycetota bacterium, assembly GCA_018968795.1. Lineage (GTDB taxonomy): Bacteria > Planctomycetota > Brocadiia > Brocadiales > Brocadiaceae > REEB58. The sequence continues at coordinate 4,115 of JAGWZR010000153.1, forward strand.
TGGAATGGCCTCACTATATTGAACAAGCCCTTCGCGCCCACCATTTGTTTAAGAACGACAGAGATTACATTGTTAAAGGCGGCGAGGTTGTTATTGTAGATGAATTCACCGGACGCTTAATGGATGGCCGTGTATGGAGCGATGGACTGCATCAGGCAGTTCAGGCGAAGGAGCATCAGCGTATTAAAGAAGAAACGCAGACACTTGCAACTATCACTCTCCAAAATTTCTTCAGGTTATATAAGAAACTCGCCGGGATGACAGGAACGGCAATGACAGAGGCTGCTGAATTTGACAAAATATACAAACTAGATGTTGTTGTAATTCCTACCAATAAGCCTTTACATCGCACCAATTTCCCAGACCGGGTTTATCGGACAGAAAAAGAAAAGTTTGATGCTGTTGTTAAAGAGATTGTAGAAGTGCATAATACAGGTAGACCCGCGCTGGTTGGAACGGTTTCTATTGAAAAATCAGAACTCCTCAGTGAAAAGCTTAGAAGAGAGGGCGTTGAACATGAGGTGCTAAACGCCAAGCAACATGAGAGAGAAGCCCATATTGTTGCAAAGGCTGGACAGCGTGGAAATGTTACTATTGCAACGAATATGGCAGGACGCGGTACGGACATCGTCTTGGGCGAAGGTGTTGCCGCCCTCGGAGGTCTTCATATTATCGGCACAGAAAGACACGAGGCGAGGCGCATTGACAACCAGCTTCGTGGACGCGCGGGTCGACAGGGAGACCCGGGTTCATCGCGCTTTTATGCATCACTTCAAGACGATTTAATGCGTATTTTTGCTTCTGATCGTGTTAGCTCTCTTTTAAAGACTTTAGGTATGGAAGAAGGTATGGCGATTGAACACTCGATGGTTAGCAATGCTATTGAGCGGGCGCAAAAAAAGGTTGAAGAACATAATTTTGAAATACGCAAACATCTCCTCGAATACGATGAAGTTATGGACCAGCAGAGAAAGACGATTTATACCCTGAGGCAAAATGTACTTGAGGGTAAATATCTGCATGAATATATCATCCAAATGATGGAAGACAGTATTAAGGAAATGGTGGCATTTGCTTACGATACAAAGAGTAGTAGAGATGACGAAAAAAGTCCTTTTGATCTTGAAGGATGGTTCAAGCAGAAGTTTGGGTTAACAATTGATTTAAACGAGGTTGAAGAAAAAACACGTCAGAATGTAGAAGAGTTTTTGATAAAAAAAGCGCAGGAGGCATACGAAGCAAAGGAAAATACCGTTGGCAAAGGAAATATGGAAAAGATTACGCAGGTTCTCTTACTGGAAAAGATTGATACAAAATGGAAAGACCACCTTTACGCCATGGATCACCTGCGGTCTGGTATAGGTCTCCGCGGGTATGCCCAAGTAGATCCTAGAATAGAATATAAAAGAGAAGCGCTGGGGATGTTTGAAAGCATGAATCTGTCAATTCGAGATGACGTGACCGACCTTATATTTAAATTGCAAGTGGGTGAAGAGGTGGAGAGAAAAAATATATGGCATCCAGACCACTATGTTCATCAAGAAGTTACTGGATTGGAAAAAATTCAGGAATCTCCGGCTGCGGTTTCTATGCAAAGTTCAAGCGTGAATTCAGAAGAACAGGTTGAGCGTAAGATAGAGCCTATTAAAGTAGGAGTTAAAGTCGGTAGAAATCAACCTTGTCCCTGTGGCAGTGGAAGAAAATACAAGCAGTGTTGCGGCAGAGTAAGTTGATATTGGTTTATTACGCTCTGAATAGTACTGGCGAAGGACAAATAATAACCTGGAATGTTCATCCCAACCTCGCATGCCTATAATTCTTGACGCTGTTTACATAACCGCTCTTGCATTAAGTTCTC
>JAGWZR010000154.1 GCA_018968795.1 Planctomycetota bacterium
AATATGGAATCAATAATAAACAGTAAAGGAGCCTCTTGTAGTTTAACCAGTTTCTTTTCTGACAGCTTTTTTCCCATACTATCAAACAACATCTCTATAACGGGGCGTAATGGAGAGGCATCGTTTGTTTCTACAACTTTCCCAATTGCTTTCGAATTAAGGACTACATAACTACCAATCGGGAAGCACGACAATTTGGTAATCAACACCTTTGTTAGTTTCGGAGAAAACATATCCTTTGATGCGTTAACAATAACCCTTGTGGCCTCATAAGGTAAAAATCTTTTCCGATAAGGACGTGGGTGGCTCAAGGCTTCGTAAACATCTACAATGCCTATTATCTTGGCGTATTCATGTATTTCATTTCCCATTAATCCCCGCGGGTAACCTTGACCTCTTTCCCGTTCTTGCTTTTGAGAGACAACCTCCGCAAGCCATTTATATTTTTCACCCAAGGAATTGAGTACGATGTCATACCCAAACTGCGGGTGCTTCTTAATCAGTGCATATTCTTCGCTCGTTAACACGCCTTTTTTATTTACCACTTCGTCTGGGATTTTACACATCCCGATATTATGAATCAATGCTGCCAGACCTAATTCGATCAACTGGTCTCTTTTATACCCAACGCCCTGTCCTATCTTGATAGCGAAAATAGTGACGTTTATACATTGGACACTGATATCGTATTTGAAATCTTTTCTGTAGATAGCTTTAAGATAGAGGTTTTCAATCGCATTTGGGGTATCAACAATCCTGGCGACTAACCCCAGCCCTTTGTCGATGCTAAATTTTTGATCTGCCTTAGCTGCCTTAAAAACTTCTTCTAAAAATTTATAGAGTTCATCGTAGATATCTAAAAGTGTTTTTTCCTTCTCTTCCTCTTCGCGGGCAATGATTCCAGCTTCTGTGGGAAGGGTTTCTTCTGTTACTTCTCCTGGGAATGACGGTTTCCGAGATACCGCTTGGGTAACTTCTTCGGATACTTTTGCTTTTGCCTTTGTCTCGCTTGGGAAACCAAAGTCGTCAACTTCCGCAGCAGGTTTTTCTTCTCTCTTCACGGCGGCTTCACTTGGAAAGCCTATCCCTTCCAATTCCGAGGGGGCTTTCTTTTCTTCTTCTTTTTTTTCAACGGCCGGCTTTTTTACCTTTAACTCTTCAATATCTCGAAACCGTATTTGGTCTTTCTTATCTTGGGCAGACTTATCGTCTTTTTCAGGGACGCCTCCGCGCTTGATTAAGTCTGAAAGTCTAGACATGCTTCCGCTCCATTGATTTATTTTGCATCTTCAATTAATTGCTGTACGATCTTTGAATCAATTAATTCTACTTTTTTACCAAAGCCTATAAATAAGCTCAAATCACAGGTATTATTTATTTTCCGTGGCACTCCGCCAGTATATTCATGGATTTTTTCAATTGCTTCTTTCGTAAAAATATTCCTTTGCATCCCTGCCACTTTTAATCTATGTAATATGTACTGCGCTGTATCCTTTAAATCTAAAGGTTTTAAATGATACCGTATTGATATCCTCGAATCCAGTTGCGGTATTTTTGCAATTTTATCTCTGAGTTCTGGCTGTCCAATTAAGATCAAAGCCAACAAAAATTGGTTATTTAATTGAAAATTTAACAAGAGCCGCAATTCTTCAAATGTTACAACATCTTCGATGGCCTGTGCATCATCTACAACGAGAACCGTTTTTTTCTTTTTTGTCAGGTTTTGAAGCATTGCATCGTTGAGTATATGTAAAAGTTCTGGCTTTGATCCGGCTGTCTTTTCGATACCGAGCTGATAAAGAATTTCCTTAAGAAAATCTAGTGAGGTAAGGCTGGGGTTTGCTATAATACCGACCTCATACTCATCGCTCGATAGCCCCTGTACAAAAGCGCGGCTTACGGTAGTTTTACCGCAGCCCACCTCGCCTGACAGCATGGCGGCGCCTTTTTGCGCCTTGGTGGCGTATAACAATCTCGTTAGCGCTTCCTCGTGCTGTGTAGAATGATACAGAAAGCGCGGGTCAGGCACATTTTCAAAAGGTAGTTCATTAAGTCCCCAGTATTTTTCGTACAAGTTAAAACCTCTTTTAGTTGTTGATGCTTCTTATTGGTGAATCCCTTTTGAAAATTTTTGACGCCGAAGTTGCGATCAAATAAATTACCAGAGAGCATGGGAAACAGTATGAATAACAAAATCCAAAATAAACAAATGGCGACTCGAAAAAATATTTACAGGTTTATTGTTATTGCGAGCGGTAGCGAAGCAATCTGAAGTGCTATCATTGCAAGAGATTGCTTCGTCACTCCGTTCCTCGCAATGACATTTTGCATTGTATACCTTTTCCTGAAACGATCTACTAATGCATTTTTTGGCTGCCCCATTAGTCAATTGGCTTAATTACATATCTATTAATAAGTCCTGTTTCTATTCCCACGAGCATAGCTTCAAACGCTTTTACGCTAGCTTTAGGGAGATCAGGTATAATGAATTCCTCTTTTTTAACGAGCAAATCGCGGTCATCATATATTTCTATTTTAAATTTTGCGAAGCGATAATTAGTTTCAGACCTATTAGCCATTTCTCCTGTTAAAAGTATGTTGGTGCCAAATGGATTAAAACGTACATTTTTTACAAAAAATCCATTTCCAATATCTTCGAACCCATTCGTTGGAGAGGATTTAGAAGAGTCTTTGCTGGGAACATCTTTTTTTTGCGGTTTAGAAATGGTTCCAGAGGAATTTTTTTCCAGTGCACTTATACGTTTTTCTAAAGACTCAACTCTTGTAACAAGATTTGAAATAACAATTTCCAACATATTTATTTTATTAGATAAGTCTTGGCCACGCAGCGTATTCCCGAACATTAGAGGCACTACTTGTAAGGATAATCCAATAAAAAACATTTGCATTACTAATTTCATATATCTGATCCAACCCAATGCGATTAAAAGAATTTATATCTTTGTGCCCAATTTTTACATTAAAACTTCTTCTAATCTCACCTTTTCATACTGGTACATCATCTAAAAACGTTTTACCAATATTAATATAGTTCTATTATTTAAAAATATAAGTAAATTTTTTACCTTTAAATGCAAGGTTTTTACGCTAAATGGTAACATTTATAAGTTGCCAATGCAAGTGTAATTCGTTGAAACTGTTGTACATAAATACGCTTAAAAAACGTGAAAACTTGACAAGTTATCATATAAGTGCTATTATAATTTTGTTCGTATTCTTACAAAAATCATAGCAGCGCATACACAATTCTTCAAAATACATCCTCATGCGATACGTTTTTACTATTCGGTATGGTATCTTAAAAAATACGTCTGATTTTTTTTCCACATTTAACTCATTGGAAAAGGGCGATCAAGTCATAATTCGTTCCAGTCGGGGAGTAGAATTCGGTGAGGTTATTGCCAAGGTCAAAGAAATCGCGGATGATACCCCAATTGAGAACCTTGGAGAGGTTTTACGCAGAGCGACCTCTGACGACATCGAAAAACAGGAAAAAATAAGCAACGAAATGATCCCGGTTGAATTCAAATTTTGCCAAAAAAAAATAAGAGAGCACAAACTCCTCATGAAACTGGCCAATGTGGAACACTTATTTGGTAGCAAAAAGATCATTTTCTATTATCTCGCCAGTGGACGCGTTGATTTTAGGGAACTTGTCAAAGATCTGGCAAAAGAATACCAGGCACGCATAGAAATGAAACAAATCGGCGTTCGGGATGAAGCAAGACTCTTGGCTGATTACGAACACTGCGGACGCGAGCTCTGTTGTAGATTGTTCCTCAAAAATCTTGAACCCGTTACTATGAAAATGGCAAAAAATCAAAAGGCCACATTGGATCCTTCTAAGATATCAGGCAGGTGTGGACGACTCATGTGTTGTTTGCGTTACGAAGACAAGGTCTACGAAGATTTAAAATACGGTTTACCGAGGAAGGGCTCTATTGTCAAAACAGCAAGGGGAACGGGAGAAGTTGTTAATTATGACGTGTTACAACAGCAAGTTACTATTGAGTTAGATAATAGAACCAGGATTACTATATCGGTCTCTGATATTATAGAAAAAGTACGAGAGCCTTTAAGGCAGAAAGAAATGATGTGCGACCAGGACTGCGAAAAGGGTCACGATCTTGAGTAACCGATCCTTTTATCTTACAACACCAATTTACTACGTTAATGACATACCACATATTGGGCATTCTTACACCACCATTGCTGCTGATGTGTTGGCCCGATATAAAAGAACCAGGGGCTTCGACGTGTTCTTCTTAACAGGAACGGACGAACATGGGCAAAAAATCCAAAAAGCGGCGCAAGCATGTAACAGAACACCGATAGAATTTGTTGATGATGTGGTAAGTAAATTTAAGACTTTGTGGAATACGCTCAACATTTCTAACGACGATTTCATTAGAACGACTGACGAACGGCATTGCCGCCGCGTAAAAAAAATCTTTCAACGAATTTTGGGGAATGGGGATATCTATCTTGGAGAATATGAGGGATGGTATTGTATTCCCTGTGAAAGTTTCTGGCTTGAATCACAGCTTGAGGAAGGAAAATGCCCGGAATGTGGACGATCGGTGGAAAAAGTAAAGGAGAAAAATTATTTTTTCAGATTGTCAAAATACCAAAAGAGGCTTCTTGAATATTATGATGAGCACCCCCATTTTATCCAACCCGATTCGAGAAGAAATGAATTACTGCAGAGAATAAAATATCGGGTAGATGACGTTAGTGTAAGTCGTTCGGCTGTAGAATGGGGCATTCAAGTCCCCATGGATCCAAATCACACCATCTATGTCTGGATTGATGCGCTTCTGAACTATATTACAGCCTTAGGATATGATGACGACATGCAAAAATTTCAAAAATACTGGCCGGCAAACGTTCACATTATTGGAAAAGAAATATTATGGTTCCACGGCGTTATCTGGCCTGCTCTATTGATGTCATTGGGAATAGATTTGCCCTTTAAAATTTTTGCGCATGGGTGGTGGACTATTGAAGGCAAAAAGATTTCCAAATCCTTAGGGAATGCAATAGATCCACAGAGTATTATTCAATTTTATGGTACGGATGCTTACAGATATTTTCTCCTGAGAGAAGTTCCCTTTGGTTTAGATGGGAATTTCTCATACAGCGCCCTTATTCATAGAATAAATTCCGATCTCGGCAATGATCTTGGCAACCTTTTACAACGCACGTTAACTATGATTGAGAAATATTTCAGCGGGATTATTCCGGAGGTCAGCGGCGCGGATGACGAATTAAGAGGAGTGTCGCAAATCACACATGATAAAATGGACCATGAAATGGACGAGTTGCAATTTAGCAGGGCACTTGAGATTATTTGGGAGTTTATAGGTCATGCTAACAAATTTATAGAGGATAAGAAACCGTGGTTATTAGCTAAAACGAGCGATACAAGACCCCAGCTTGCTGCAGTTATTGGCTCATTGGCTATGGCTATCAAGGATATTTCTGTTTTCATTTATCCATTTATGCCAAAGACTGCTACTGAAATACAGCGACAACTTGGCATCTTACTGAACGATCAACCTTTTTGTTTAGAGCTGCATCAGGGATTTAAGGAGAGTACTATCGTGCGAAAGGCGAAACCTTTATTTCCAAAAATTGAACCAACGGTAGTAAGCGCGATTAATTAGATAAAAAAATAAGCCCGGAGCAATTGAGAAAAAAATAGTTCTATGCCACAAAATAAGTATCTTGCGTTTTATTTGTGCGCAGCATTTGAGGGGGGACTTTATTTTACATGAAAATAATAGCGTATTGGAGAAATGGAAATGACAAAGACATGGAACAAAGTAAAAGAAATCATTAAAAAAGACCCACGGTATTCTCCA
>JAGWZR010000155.1 GCA_018968795.1 Planctomycetota bacterium
TAAAGTGAACCACTCCCCAGCCTAAAGGCTGGGGCTTCAGGTAAAAACCCATGAATGGCCTCCGCTTCGCTCCGGGCAGCCATTCATCCCCAAGCTCAAAAGCTTGGGGTTTTCTGGCTGATTTTATAAAATGATAATAATACTCATATCTTATTTTTATGTCAATTTTAAATCGAGTTCCCCTCTCCCATGCTGTAAAAGGATGCCAAGAAGGACAGTTAACCGGAGGAAATACTCAAACTATAAAATGCTCTTTCCGCATCTCTTCCAGGATTTCTTTATTGCTCAATAACCCTGCAACAACAGTGGCTACCGTAGGATCAAATTGAGTCCCAGAGCACCGCTCTAATTGGACGATTGTATTCTCCACGCTCAATGCCTTTCGATATGCCCTATCAGACAACATAGCATCAACGGCATCAGCAACGCCCAGGATTCTTGCCCCTACCGGTATATCCTCGCCGCTTAACCCATCTGGGTATCCTTTGCCATCGTATCGTTCCTGGCAAAAACCTGCAATTGCTGTTAAATTTCTGAATGCCTCAATGGTATCTAGTATCTCCATCGTAATGATTGTATACCGTTTCATGATCTCTATTTCCCGACTAGAAAGAAGTCCCGCTTTGTCTAAAATATCAGGCGGCACAAACACCTTTCCGATATCATGCAGATAAGCGGCATGCTTGATTTGCTCAATTTCCATCTGCGGCAATTCCATAATCCTAGCAATCTTTCCCCCTAAAAAAGCTACCCGTTCCGAGTGTTTCCTTGTGTATTTATGCTTGGCATCAATAATTTCGCTAAATACCGCTAAGGCGCTTTCACTACCATAGATATAATCTTGCCTCCTGCCAGTAGGGGTTAACCAGTAGGGGTCAACCGACTTGATAACCTCAGAATACATCATCTGTAAACCAATATTCAAACCGATATTATCAGAGAGCCTAGTGAAAAAAGTGCCTGCGTCCTTGTTTTTCAGGTCCAATACGGCATTCCATAGATCAGGATCAAACTCTCGTCCCTCATGCAACCGTAGATAATTATATATGTCTGTAAATGGATCCGATCCATGAACATGTATCTTCATATCTATAGCATCGGCAATGCGAATCACTTGAGCACCCAAGGAAATCTCCTTACCCTTTTTCCCAAGGGGATAACCGCTTCCATCATACCACTCGTGATGGTCTTGTATATAGCCCTCTGCCTCTTTCAAGCCGCTTATTTTAGATATAATCTCTGAACCGATTGTAGGATGTTTAAAGACAGAGGGATCCCGTTTTTGTTCCCCCAGAGATGGAAACATGAGGATGTGTTTGCCAAAGATAACAGCACCCACATCGTGGAGCAGGCTTGCATAGAATATGATATCTCTCTTTTCTGGCATAACGATTTCTGAAAGTGCAGTAGCAATTACTGCGACGCGCCTCGAATGCAGTAAATTCCCGTCTCCAACCTGATCCATGATGATGGACAACGCTGATGCAACCTGATCAAACTGTCTCTTTATTTTTACCTCTTTCATAACTTTTACCTCCAGAAGGCATTTCTTTAAGAACCTTTTCTTCAAACAACTGGATAGAATTATCTCTTCAGGCACTGATTCCCCAAAAACACTCCTCAAAAATTTGAAATAAAGTGTTGCAATTGCAATTAAACGATTTTAACTCAAGTTTATAAATTTGAGAAATGCCTGAAATAGCAAAAGTTATAGCAATTCCACATATTATTTGCAAATGAAAAGGGTTTGACTTATTTCTCGAAATTTAATAAAGTAACTTTTCTATAAGTTTTTGTCTCACCAACTGGTATGATAAATCCGAGATGTCTTCTTTACTCAATACCACGGTAGTATCTTAAAACAAGGAATTGAAGTTAAACAAAAATGCAAAAACATACATCAAAGATTGTCATACTCTATGTGTTAATATCTGTCGTTTTACTTCTTGAGTTTCCCCAAATTATTGAAGCGCGGCATCTAAAGCTTTACGGCCCAAAAAGGCCTAAGAAAGGTGTCACATGGACAACGTATACAAACGATTTTGTTCCATCCTTTTCTATTCCTTCGTCGACAGGAAATATTGGAAACGTTATTCTTCACGAAATTGAAATTGAGACTGGCATCACGGATCGATGGTCACAATCTCTTTATTTTGACGGTGATACTCAATGGGAAAGCCCCAATTCAAGCGACAACCATTCCAAGCTTACTCTGACAAAGACCGAATTTAATATCGCCGTGTTTGAAAGTAATTTATTCGATTTCCGCCTGAATAATGAATGGGCGTTTAGCACAGGAGACCATACAGAACCTCTTGCACGGGAAAAATATTCCAATAGTATCGAGCTAAGGCCGATATTTTCAAAGTCTATAGACTCATTTACTTTCATTATTGGCCCTGGCTTTTTTTATCGATATACAAAAGAACCGATAGAACTCACGTATTTCTATGCAAATGCCATTCAGTATGCCGTTGCAGAGAAAGCAACCATTGGATTGGAATTTCACGGAGATTGGGGGAATCTGAAGACACCTCTTGAGCAAGGTCATTATATCCTCCCCAATATTGATTTTCAGCTATCAAAAAATATATTATTGAGCATGGGTATCGGTTTTGGGTTAACCGATCAGAGCGAAACATACACATTCAGAAATGCATTACAATTCAGTTATCAATGGTGATTTTGAAAATACCCAACTAGTAGATTGTTTCAGGAAAAGGTATACAATGCAAAATGTCATTGCGATGAACGGAGTGGTTGCGAGGCGAAGCCGAAGCAAACCCGAAAAGATTCCTCACTTCGTTCGGAACAGGCTCCGCAATCTCTTGCAATGATAGAGCTTCAAATTGCTTCGCTGCCGCTCGCAATGACAATAAACCTGTAAATGTTTTAATGAAACGCTATACTAGATATGGGAATTTCCGCATAAATAATACAATAAATATATTAATGAAAACAACTATCATGATAGATGCACTGAATCGCCTCATCGGGAAGGAAAATGTGCTTTACACACTCGAAGATCGGTTGTGTTATGCATACGATGGCTCGAAACAAAAACACATACCAGATGTTGTCCTACGACCACGCTCAACCCAACACGTATCCAACATATTACAATATGCAAATGAACAGGAAATACCTGTTTATCCCCGTGGAGCGGGTTCGGGACTTACAGGTGGTTCCGTACCCGCGCAAGGTGGGATCGTAATGGACTTCACCCACATGAATCGAATCTTAGAGATCATTCCCGAAGACCTTACAGCTACGGTTGAACCTGGTGTTATTACCCAGACATTACAAAACGAAGCGGCTAAATATAAACTCTTTTATCCACCAGACCCTGCCAGCGCCGCATTTTCTACCATAGGCGGTAATGTAGCTGAATGTTCCGGCGGGATCACAGGTTTGAAATACGGCGTTACACGGGATTATATTCTATCTTTGGAGGTCGTTCTTGCCGATGGAAGTATTATTCATACAGGACGTAAGACCTTGAAGAGCGTCACGGGTTACGACCTCACTCGTCTTTTTGTCGGTTCGGAAGGCACGCTGGGTATTTTTACCCAGATTACCGTGAAATTGATTCCACTCCCGGAAAAGATTGAAACACTTTTGGTCTTTTTTGCAACGCCCCAAGATGCGGTACAATCTGCAACTCAAATTATCTCCAATAATATATTACCCAGAGCGCTTGAATTTATTGATAAATCAAGTATCGACTGTATCAAAGGATACAAGCAAGAAATTCAAATCCCTGAAGAAGTTAATGCCATTTTGCTTATAGATATTGATGGGAAAGATGCAAACGTTAAAACAGAAGTATCTCTCATAGAAAAAATTGTTGTAGAAAATCACGCGCTCAAAGCTATCCCCGCAAAAGATGTTAAAGAGCGTGATACCCTCTGGGAAGTAAGACGCGCCATTTCCCCCGCACTCTATACGATAGCTCCCTTTAAAATCAACGAAGACATCTGTGTTCCACGAAGTCGAATATTAGAAATATTGTCGAGAATAGCCAATATCAACAAACGGTACCCTTCGCTAAAAGTCGCAAACTTTGGGCATATTGGAGACGGCAATATTCACATCAATATTCTGCATGAAGAGGGAGATCAACAACGAATATTGGCGGAAAACATGATTGAGGAAATTCTCCGCAATACCGTTGAGCTTGGTGGAACGATTTCAGGGGAACACGGTATCGGAAATGTAAAATCGAGATATTTATCCTTTGAAGTGCCGCCGCAGGAGCTGCAGATTATGAAGGACATTAAACATTTACTGGATCCCAAGGGCATATTAAATCCAGGCAAGATTTTTTTATAATAAAAAACGTAAACCACAGAGACACAGAGGACAGAAAATTGTTTGTCTAACATACAACTTAAATCTTACAACTTTGTGCGTTCTCTGTGGCAAATTACTTAAGTAATCGGTGAATTGTTACGATTTTTAAATAAGGAGACATTTGCATATGGCGTTATCAAGAATCGCAAGAGAAGTAAAGACATCGGCAACGCTTGCCATCACTGCTAAAGCAAAACAATTAAAGGCAAAAGGCGTTGATGTAATTGGTTTTGGCGCAGGAGAACCTGACTTCGATACCCCAGAAAATGTCAAAAATGCAGCTATCCAAGCAATCAAAGATGGTTACACCAAATACACCCCTACCTCAGGCGCACCGGCGCTAAAAGAAGCCATCTGCGAGAAACTTCTCAATGATAACCACCTAAAATATACCCCTTCACAGGTTATTGTTTCGGCAGGGGCGAAGCAGTCTATTCTTAACATCGTTCTTGTTTTGTGCGACACAGGGGATGAAGCCATCATCCCAACCCCCTATTGGGTAAGTTATCCAGAGATGGTAACCATGTCAGGCGCCACCCCAGTATTTTTGAAAACCACGGACAGGGAACATTTCAAGATTACCAAAGAATCCCTCGCAAAGGTTATCACGCCACGGTCTAAATTGCTTTTTATGAACAGCCCCAGCAATCCAACAGGCATGGTTTATACGGAAAGAGAGCTCAGAGAAATCGTGGGGTTTGCCGTAGAAAAAGGATTGTACGTTATCTCCGACGAAATTTATGAAAAAATTCTGTATGATGACGCCCAACATTTCAGCCCCGCCGCTTTTAGCGATGAATGCAACAAAAAAGTTATTACCATCAATGGATTTTCAAAGGTATATTCAATGACCGGCTGGCGTCTAGGCTACGCCGCAGGGCCTGAGGAAATTATCAAGGCGGCAACTAACATTCAAGACCATACCACTTCCGGCGCCAACTCCATTACGCAATTGGCAGGCGTAGAGGCGCTGAAGGGTAATCAAGATTCAGTAAATAAAATGGTGCGTGAATTTGATAGACGGAGAAAATATATCGTTGAACGGCTGAATAAGATAAAAGGGATATCTTGCCTACTTCCGCAGGGCGCCTTTTATGCATTTCCGAAGGTATCTGATTTATACAAAAGAAAGATCGCTGGGCAATCAGTAATGAATTCTTTTGATTTAGTAAATCTCCTGCTTGAAAAGGCGCACATTGCCTTTGTCCCTGGCGCCCCCTTTGGGTCTGATGAACACATCAGGATTTCGTATGCAACCTCTATGGAAAATATTGAAAGAGGAATAAACCGATTTGAAAAATTTCTGGGTGGCTAACTATCCAAAACAAAAAGGGTAGGCTAGACAGCCTACCCTTTCTATCCAAAAACATTCAATTGCTGCCGAGAAACTTCTCACTCAACAGCCTAGAGTAGTTTTTCACTCCACCAGGCAGTGTTCTCCCTCATGTTTGCATGCTGCTTTGTCTACATCGCCTGGCTTTCTCTTCCAACCCAAGAGCATATCTGTATACTCACCATGCTTCCAAA
>JAGWZR010000156.1 GCA_018968795.1 Planctomycetota bacterium
TATGTCTCAGATGCAAAAAAAGCTGTTCAGAAGGAGCTTATTCTTCCAACCGGTTATTCCCTTGAGTGGAGTGGGCAGTATGAGTATATGCAACGTGTTGCAAAGAAGCTTATTATGGTCGTACCGGTAACGGTTTTTATCATTTTTATGCTTCTCTACTTTAATACCCATTCCATGATAAAAAGCATGATCATACTGCTTGCAGTACCCTTTTCTGCCGTGGGGGCTATCTGGCTCTTGTGGATACTTGGTTACAATATGAATATTGCCACATGGGTAGGACTTATCGCCCTGATGGGTGTTGATGCAGAAACCGGTGTATTTATGCTTTTATATCTCGATCTTGCATATAATGAGATGAAAAAACATGGCAGGATGAGGAGTATGATTGATCTTAAAGAGGCGATCAACTATGGAGCGGTAAAACGTGTAAGACCAAAGGCTATGACAGTAGGAGTAATGTTTGTAGCTCTTTTCCCCATTATGTGGTCAACAGGGGCGGGAGCTGACGTGATGAAAAGGATAGCCGCCCCCATGATTGGAGGTATCTTTACATCATTTATCCTGGAATTGCTTGTTTATCCAGCCATATATAAACTTTGGAAATGGCATACTGAGGTCAAACATGTAGCAGTACACAAATAATAATTTACTAACCTTATCCTATTTATAATGAATTCTAGGATAACTTTGACTCATTGAAAAGGGTTTATGTCCCCAGTTCTGCGGGTGCGATTATCCCTATTACGCAAGTTGTTGATATCCACTACGTGATGGAGCCTGCTATGATCAGCAGTGAAAACGCGCTCCTGAGGGCGTACGTCCTTATGAACGTACATGGCAGAGACCCACTAAGTTTCGTGGAAGAGGCGTCAAAGGTCGTATCGAAAAAAATCATGCTGCCCCACGGGTACTTCGGTTAGTAGAGCGGTCAGTACGAAAATCAGATCAGAGCTAGAAAGCGATTACAAATTCTTGTGCCTTTATCCGTGCTTGTCGGTTTTCTCCTGATTTTTATGGCATTCAAATCATTCCCACAAACGATGTTTATCCTGTTCGCAGGAATACCAACCGCTATTGCGGGAGACGTCTGGCTTCAATACCTGTTTGGCTACAACTTCAGTGTCACTGTCTGGGTAGGTTTTATCTCCATCTTTGGCATTGTGGATGACGATTCCGTTCTTATTACCACCTATATCAACGATTTGTTTGACGAAAGAAAGATGAAAAGCGTCCAGGATATCCGTGATACCATCTTGATGGCTGGTACCAAAAGGATAAGACCGTGTATGAGACGGCTGCCACTACATTTATTGGTCTCGTCCCCATCCTATGGGCAACAGGCGCTGGCGCCGAGGTAGCCACCCATGGCGATTCCTTCTATTGGTGGTATGGCTATGGCGCTGGTCAGCGTCTTCATCATCCCCTGCCTGAATGCCTGGCACAAGGAACACAAGTTTAAAAAGGCACTAAAGAAAGACCCTAGTGTTGCAGAAACTGGCATGATTATATAACTTATTAAAGAAGTCAAGTGTTGGTAATATTGAACTGCTGAATAGTAATTCCTGCCTATTTATAAAGAGAAAGACAGTGAAAGCACGGATATTAACGATCATTTTGTGTGTAACAATGTTGATGGGCTGTGCTTCCCAGACATTCCCAATACCATTATCTAACAATGACCCCTCAAATCCGAACGCCCCGGAATCTACGTTTTCTCCACGGCCTAATTTGCTCCAAACCGAGGTACCTGTCACAGCGGAACAACCGCCTACCGAACCAACATCGCCTACACATCTACCCACAACTGCACCCACAATGTATACCTGCCAGATGCATGCCGAAGTAGTACAATCAAGCTTGGGCAGATGCCCTAAGTGTGGGATGAGACTAGTTCCGTCAGAACCTTCCAAAACCGAACCGGAGGGTAAACAATGACACATAGATTGATGGCCATATTTATAACGCTCATGTGTATTGGAGTACTTACTGGTTGCGCTTCGGTTCCTAAAGAGGCTGGATTTCCGGACGTCCAGAAGCTCATAGAACAGCGCATTGGTCGACGCATACATTGGAATCAGGGTACACCAGAGGATGCAGCGGTGGCCGATACCGTTCGGTCCATGCTACAGCGAGAGCTAACGGTGGATGAGGCTGTGCAAATTGCACTGCTTAATAACCGATCCTTGCAGGCGACATATGAAGAACTAGGTATAGCCCAGGCCAACCTTATTCAGGCCGGTTTGTTGAGGAACCCGGTCTTCGGAGCCAGTTTCCGATTCATGGATAGAGCTGTAGAAGGACATCGCCAGACCAATACTGAGTTTTCGGTAGATCAGGACTTTCTTGATTTGCTTATGCTTCCTTTGAAAAAGAAGGTGGCCGCAGCGCAGTTTGAACAGGCAAAGCAATGTGTCAGTAACGCAGTTTTGAACCTTGCAAAAGAGGTGCGGTCGGCTTATTACACCCTACAAGCTGATGAACAAACGTTAGAGATGCGCCGGACTGTGGCTCAGGCTACGGAAGCAGCCGCCGAACTTGCTAGCCGGCAACTCGAGGCTGGAACTTTAAAACAGATCGACGTGGCTAATCAACAGGGATTTTACTATCAGGCGAAACTAGACATGGCCCGCACCGATATCCAGATCATTGCCGATCGCGAGCGTCTGAATCGATTGATGGGGATTTGGGGAATAGATACGGCATGGAGGCTTCCAAGCAGGCTACCCGATTTACCAGAATCTGGAATTCCACTGGAACATTTGGAGTCCATGGCCATATCACAACGCTTGGATCTGGCCGCTGCACGACATACTGTACAAGCTGTAGCTTTTTCCCTGTCGTTGACGAAAAAGTTTCGGTATTTTTCTGTATTTGAATTTGGCGTAGATACGGAACATGATGCTGCTGATCGGGTAACCCTTACAGGACCTCACTTGTCAATTGGTTTACCAATCTTTGATCAACGGCAGGCTGCAATTGCTCGATTAGAGGCTCAATTACGACAGAGTCAACAACAACTTTCCGCTTTGGCAATTGATATACGTTCGGAGGTTCGTGAGGTACGTGACAGGCTTTTGGCTGCCCGCAACGTGGTCAAATACTATTACGACGTTGTTCTTCCCCTTCGAAAGCGGATCGTGGATGAATCCCAACTGTATTACAACGGCATGCTTATTGGGGTGTATGAGTTACTCTTTGCCAAGCAAAATCAAATCAATGCAGGCCGCGAATACATCGAAGCATTGCGAGACTACTGGATTGCCAGATCTGACCTGGAGCGTGCCGTTGGTGGCCGCTTGATACTCACTGAGGAAACTACCCAGCCGCCCGCACAACCAATGGAACAACCAGCTACTCAGCCATCAAAACTCCCTAACCATATTCATCATTAAGGAGATTAATCATGATTACCCGACGTAAAATGCTTCTTTCCAGCGCAGCGGCATTGCTAACCGGCGGTATTTCTATGCTGTTAGGTCGCAAGCAGCTTGAAGCTGTAAACACAGTAACCACAGCACAACCCACCCCTATCATGCCACCCATACAAGGTTTGTCCTATACACCGGTAACTACACTCAATGGGAGCACCCTCCCCTGGAAGTGGGACAATGGCGTTAAAGTTTTTCACTTGATCGCCGAGCCGGTCAAGCGGGAGTTTGCGCCAGGAATGATCGTCAACTGCTGGGGTTACAACGGTCAGACGCCAGGCCCTACCATCGAAGCGGTGGAAGGCGACCGTGTGCGCATCTTAGTCAGCAACAAGCTTGCTGAACATACCTCGATCCATTGGCACGGTGTACTTCTGCCCAATGGCATGGACGGTGTCGGGGGATTGACCCAGAGCCAAATCAAACCAGGCGAGACCTATGTCTATGAATTTACACTCCGTCAGCACGGCACACAGATGTACCACCCGCATGCGGACGAAATGGTGCAAATGGCAATGGGGATGGAGGGCTTTTTCATTATACACCCAAAGGAGCCGGAGCAGCCGAGGATAGACCGGGACTTCTGTATCTTTCTTCAAGAATGGTTTGTCGAACCCGGCACAAGTACTCCGAATCCAAACATCATGACCGACTTTAACCTTTTTACGTTCAACAGTCGTGTATTCCCTGGCACAGCGCCATTGATAGCCCGCATGGGGAATCGCGTCCGCATTCGTATTGCCAACCTGAGCATGGACTCCCACCCGATCCACCTGCACGGCTATAATTTTAAGATTACCGGTACGGATGGAGGGCGCATTCCAGCCTCTGGTCAATGGCCTGAAACCACGGTTAACGTGCCACCGGGTACCACGCGTGACGTAGAATTCGTGGCTAGCGTGCCGGGAGACTGGGTTTTACACTGCCACAAGAACCATCACGTTATGAACGCCATGAGCCATACCGTGCCGAATATGATAGGAGTAAAACAGGGCGGAGTGGATCGGAAAGTACAGAATCTGCTGCCGGATTATATGGCCATGGGCGAGAGTGGTATGTCTGAAATGGCAGCGATGAACATGCCCTTGCCAAGAAATACCCTCCCTATGATGACAGGAAAAGGACCGTTTGGTCCCCTTGAGATGGGCGGGATGTTTACCGTGTTAAAGGTCCGTGAGGGTATCACCTGCTATGATGACCCAGGCTGGTACCAGCACCCGGAAGGCACTGTAGCCTGGCGAGTAGCAGAATAAACTACTGACGAGCTTGTCTTGTTGCAAAAGAGACACGATGATTAACTACTACTAAGTATTAAATGGTTTCGGGCAATGAAGGGAAAGATGTGTGAGAAATGTCGCTACATGCCGTTTAAATCAGAACAGGATTGTATGTGCGAATGTCATAAAGAGCACAGTAAGTAATTACGTGAATTGAAGAGACAAGAAAAACTGGACATTTTAGTAACCTCGGAAAGTATTACTGAGGTTCAGTTGATCCATGAATTTTAAAGTAGGGACACGGTGCTCCGTGTCCTTACAGATTGGTATTCTTCCCAAGGCAAATAAGAAATTGCCCAAAACCTAATTTACTAAGCTAAAGAAGAAAAAGAAATAGTGTAAGATTAGCGAGATTAATAGAGCAAAAAGCAATTCCTTGCATTGCCTTTTTGCTTTTTAAGTGTTATTGAGTCTGGTCTTACTTTTTAAGGTATAAGCTGGAGATATTCATATCTCTTATGAGAAGCCTGAGAAAAAACTCCTATCTTCCTTTACTATTTAATATAGTAATTTCTCCCACACTTTTCGCTCAAATATACGATAACAGTAGTATTGTAACAGATGTAACCAAAGCAAATAGTCTCACCTATAAAAATTTTATCTCTGGCAATTTTAGAACCCAATATCAAGGCCGTTGGGCAGATGGACAAGATGACCATGATATGTATGAATATCTACATTTTAAGACAAAAGATTTTTTTAATAATAAAGTAACTATATCTGGCTCTGGAAGATTATCGGAAGATCTTGATGGACACGAGCCTAAAAACGGGGCGTTTAGAGATATCCTTGACTCTTATGACCGCGGTTATAATGGACGTCTTTACTATTTGTACGCAGACATCAAGAATCCTGTCATTGATAAGTCCAACCTCCGTGTTGGACGTCAGTATCAATACTCTGTTGAAACCATTCTTTTTGATGGTGCAAAGTACGAACAAAAGATAGGTACTGTTGACACCTATGTCTTTGGCGGTCTACGCACCTCACAATACAGGAGTACTTATTTCGATACTGTAGCAGGAAGTGGAATTTCTGCCCAACCATTTATGGATACCCGTACAAACCTGGATTACGTTCGTATTATTGATGACAATTTTACCGATGATGAGGTGGGTTTTAATCTAT
>JAGWZR010000157.1 GCA_018968795.1 Planctomycetota bacterium
ACGGATCGCTTGTAATTTTGGTATGCCAAACCCTGAGGGATACAGGAAGGCGCTGCAAAAAATGAAACTCGCAGAAAAATTCCATTTGCCAATTATTACTTTAATAGATACACCGGGAGCTAATCCTGACATTGGAGCCGAAGAAAGGGGACAAGCACAAGCAATTGCAGAAAATATTTACGAGATGTGCCGGCTGAAAACTCCAATTGTAAACATTGTCATAGGGGAAGGCGGTAGCGGCGGCGCCTTGGGGATTGGTATCGGCGATAAATTTGCAATTTTAGAATATGCGTATTACTCGGTAATTTCACCCGAGGGCTGTGCCGCAATCCTGTGGAAAAATAGTGAAAATGCGTTAGAAGCAGCAGGAACTTTACAGCTAACAGCAAAGGACTTGCTAAAATTTGGTATAGTAGATGAAATTATTTCTGAACCCATTGGAGCAGCACACAAGCATCCCAGGGCAATGGCTGACATACTAAGAACTCACATAATCAAGTATTTAAAAGAATTAAAAGACGTCCCTGTTAGCGACCTTGTAGAGAATCGCTATAATAGGTACAGAAATATAGGTAAATATTCAGAGGAATAAAGAATATTTTACTCCTTTTAATTTAAGCTTTACCTTGTTTAATAGGTAAAGTGTCTTTTGTAAGAAGCATACTCTTTCTCATCGAAGCTAAAACTTTGTGCTTTTTTCATACTACCTTATTTTAAAAAGGAAGGGGCTTTATGTGTACGACATGCGCAAAACATACCTCTGACGGGAAGAAAAAGACGGGGAAAGCCAAAAAAGGAAAAACAACAAAAAAGGGGAAAAAGAAATAAAAAAGACTCCCTCTGATAATTAAAATTATCAGAGGGAGTCCACATTTAAGTAGACAATAAGCCGAGTTCTGTCTTGGATGGTCATTTGTCTAGTCTCACTGTTACCAGCGAGATCTAACGGCTTACCCGGAGGTACCGTAACGAAGCGGACCACTTCATCCCTCCCTATTTAGCCTTTCTCCCAGCGGGGTTTGCCATGCCTCTGACGTCACCATCAGAGCGGTGGGCTCTTACATTAAATCGATAAACGATCCCACCATTTCACCCTTATCCCACGAAAAGCAGGACGGTATATTTTCTGTTGCACTTTCCTTCCCGTCACCGGGACTCCGCGTTATGGAGCACTGTGTCCTATGGAGCTCGGACTTTCCTCCCATTCCGACTATCCTCATGAATAGTTAGAACCGACGACCACCTCGTCTACTTTTTATCTTCTTCTAATTCTTTACCATTGTCCAGATATAAAATTCGACCGCAACTATGGCAAAAGATAAGCTCTTTGTCAGACATAAGTTGATTGAGCGTTTGTGAAGTTATAGACATAAAACATCCCTGACAAACCCTATTGGTAACACTAACTACGGCAACAGCATCCTTATGACTTACTAATCTATTATAATTTTGTAAAGTATCCATATCCAGCATGGAGGCATAATTATCATGTCTTTTCTTCAGTTCAACAATTTCATTTTCCATTGCTTTTAGATCAGTTTCTACTTTCTTGTGAAGCTCCTTCAATTCTGACTCTTCTCGTTCAAGTTCTTTTTCAAACACCTTGTACCTTTGCTGCACTTCCTCATATTTCGTCATCATGGCGAGGATCTCATCTTCCAGAACAGATTTATCCGCTTCCTTCCCCCCAATTTCGGCCTTCATTGCACTATATTCTTTATTAGTTTTGAGTTGATTCATCTGTAGCCGTAACTTATTAATATCTGCCTCCATGCTCTTCAAGTCCAGTTCTTTAATACCGATACTTTTCTGAAAGGTCTTTATCTCTTCACTTATTTTTAACAATTCTGCCCTCTTTTGTTGAATTTGGTTTTGTTTCTTTTGAATATCATAACTCCTGTATCGTTTGTCGCCTTCCAACCTTTTCAACTTCGTATCTATTGATTGCAACCTCCGAAGCGCTTCTATCCTTTCGTTCATAGATTCCTCTTCACAAATATTTCATTCCATTCGCAAGATAAGGCATTAACTTAATCCGCACTCATTCCGTCCAGAAATCCTTCAAGTTTTCGACTTCTAACCGGGTGCTGCAATTTCCGAACGGCCTTCGCTTCAATCTGCCTTACCCGTTCCCGCGTAACCTTAAATATCTTGCCAACCTCTTCGAGTGTATAAGTATATCCATCGCCAATACCGTATCGAAGTTTAATAATCTCTCTCTCACGATACGTTAGCGTCTCCAGTACGTTTTCAATCTTATCTTTTAGCATTTCCTGCGTTGCGGCAGACACGGGAGATTCCGCCTTCTCATCCTCAATAAAATCACCAAAAGAACTATCCTCACTTTCACCAACAGGACGGTCCAGAGAGATTTGGTGCCGAGATATCTTGAGGACTCGCCTTGCTTCACTCACGGTAATCTTTACTTCTTTCGCAATTTCCTCTATCGTTGGCTCACGGCCTTTTTCCTGCAAAAGTTTTTTTGAAACATTTCTGATCTTGCTCATCGTCTCAATCATGTGGACAGGAATGCGTATCGTTCTGGCCTGATCGGCAATCGAACGGGTAATTGCCTGACGTATCCACCATGTAGCATACGTACTGAACTTGTATCCACGCCGATACTCATATTTGTCAACTGCTCGCATAAGTCCTGTATTGCCTTCTTGTATTAAATCCAGGAAACTTAATCCACGATTCCTATATTTTTTAGCAATACTTACGACCAATCTTAGATTTGCCCCGGAAAGTTTTCTTTTAGCAGTCTCGTGCTCACCATAGATATTTTCAATAGATTCTACGCGGCGTTTCAAGCTTTTAGAATTCTCCAGTACCATATTTTCTAACTTTTCATATTGAGCTTCCAGCTCTTTGTAACGACCGTTAGATTTAGTACGTGGTTTACCTTCCGTAACGTGCGCTTCCAACCTCTCCATTTCTGCAACAATCTCTTGGAGTTTTTTCATCAAGGGCTGTATTCGTTTCGTACGGATATTAATTTCTTCAAGCAGATCAATGCCCTTCCTCCTTCTGTTCCTAATCCCCCGGAGCAGTCTTATCCTTTCTCTCTCCGACGTATGTTTCCGTTTAGCGCGAATATAATCTTCTTTGTTTTTTTGGAGGAGAGTTCTTAGGCTCTTGGCGCTTCTCGGAAACTGCTCCAAAATTTCGTCCTTGCAATTATCGACCATTGCGTTGACTTTCAGGGTGCGGTCAAACGACAGCTCTCCATTATTCACATCCTCGAGTATTCTTAAACAGGTCGCCAATGAGAGATCAGAATGCAATACCTTCTTCAAAAACCTCTTTCTCGTAATCTCGATCTTTTGGGCTAACATGATCTCCTCATCGCGTGTAAGCAGAGGAATTTCACCCATCTGGGTAAGATACATACGAACAGGATCATCTATCTTTTCTGTGATTGTGGGAACTTCACCAAATTCCAAATCGACTTCTGGAAAAACCTCTGCCTCTTCTGCTTCCACGGCGTCGCGACTCTCAGTCTCGGCCTCATCAATTAAATCAACCCCCAACTCATCCAGCATCATCAAAATATCATCAATTTTTTCAGGCGAAATATCCGCATCATCAGGCAATATATCGTTCAGTTCTTCGTATGTTAAATACCCCTTTTCTTTGCCTTTCTGCACAAGTTGTTTAATTCTTTGATTTAAACTTTCCATTTAAAGATAGGCCTCCTTAATAATTTATGAAAATGGGGACAATTGACGCTCATTTTCTTTATCAAAGCTCCATCCCATTCAGTAATACAACAAACATCTAGATTTTATTTTTTAAAATATGCTGGTTTTGCTTTTTTTTGTGAAACTCACCCAATAACATAACGATATCATCCTCATTGCTACCAACCCTATCTGTTTCTAGCGTCTTCTTCTTTGTTTGATGAATTTCTTTCTTGCTGTTCCGCTTCTTAAAAAAATGGATACAATCCTCCAGCCTCTCTGCATGGTTTGTAATCATTTGAAACCCCCCAGTTGTCACGATATCCATTAAGACTCGATTTAATCGCACATCATCCAATATATGCAATACATCTTCCCCTCTCACAACATTATTCTTACGGTACAACTCAACCACGTGCTCTGCAATTTTTGATAAATCCTTATTGTTAAATTCACGCAAACCTATTTCTTCTAATGCCCTGGGTATAAGAACGTTGCACGATAACATTAAATACAAAAGCTCTCGCTCTGCTATGGAAGAAGCATCCAATCGTTGCTCAATAGCTTGTTTGGCGTCCGCGGAAGCGGATCGTTTGTTCAATTTTTTTACGTGTGTTCTCAATGTCGTCTCGTCAATGGCCATTTCCTCAGCAATCATTTTAATCAGCAAATTACGTTTAATAACATCGGGCATCTTCATCGCCGTTGAAAGGACATCATCAATTGCATTTGCCTTTCCGCTAATGGTCGACATGTCCCATTTGGATTCTGACATCTCGACCTTAAAACTAAAAAAATCTCTGGCATTATTGACGCACGCCAAAAATTTCTCCGCACCTTCCGCCACGAGGAAATCACAAGGATCGAAATCCTTTGGCAGTTGTGCAATTCTCACATCAAATTCTTCTTCAATAAATATGTCCAGATTTCTGTCGGAGGATTTCCAACCAGCAATATCTGAATCCAAAAGGAGTATTACCTGATTGCAGTATTGCCTTAAATGTCTCAGGTGCTGTTTTGATATAGCTGTCCCCATTACGGCAACTGTCCAATCAATTCCATGCTGATGCGCCATAATTACATCTGTATAACCCTCCATGAGTATCACGCGATGCTGCTTTAAAATAGCGCCTTTTGCGACATCTAAACCATAAAGGACGCTGCTCTTATTAAAGAGGATGGTTTCAGGTGAGTTAAGATATTTTGGAAGCGAATCATCCAATGCCCTTCCCCCAAAACCGATAACCTGCTTCCTTACGTCAAATATTGGGAACATCAATCTGTTACGAAACCGATCATAATAACCACTACTCTCCTTTTTCGGTATAATGAGACCTGCCTTCTCCAACAGTTCATGAGAAATATTGCGCTCTTTACACGCCTTTATCAGAGCATCCCAACTATTTGGGGCGTAGCCAAGACAAAATTTCTTAATAGATTGGTCATTTATCCGTCGTCGTTGCAAATAATCTCTCGCTGCCTTTCCCGACTCGCTGTTAAGCAAAATATTGTGATAATATCTTGCTGTTAAATTCGTTATACTTAACATACTGGTCTTTTCTACAGCAGAGAAGGGCGACCTTTCAGTAAACAAGTGAGAAAGGTCGATATGAGACTTAGAAGCTACTAACTTTACCGCCTCAATAAAACTAAACCCTTCTTTTTTCATGATAAAGTTAAATACCGTTCCGCCTTCTCCGCACCCGAAGCACTTAAAAAGTTTTTTCTCTGGATTCACCGTAAAAGAAGGGGTTTTCTCAGAATGGAAGGGACACAAACCAATAAAATTCCTACCGCTTTGCTTTAAGTGGACATACTCTGATATGATTTGAATAATATCTGAGGCGTGTTGTATTTCTGAAATCTTTTCTTGTGGGATAAAGTTTACCATTAATGGGGAAAAGAAATTATTTAAGATACTATTTAAACTTTATAATTATATCACCAAAATACATAATGTCAACAAACCGGCCGATAATATTTACACAAAAAGTATCATTGCCATATTTTACGCTAAAAATATGCTATAATAAAACTGTAAATATTTTACGGCTAATGACGCTCCCCCGGCAGGAGCCGGGGGTTTCTTAAATTACAACGTTAATTGCAGTTGCCCTTTGTCTTCTTTTTCTTGATACTCAA
>JAGWZR010000158.1 GCA_018968795.1 Planctomycetota bacterium
AAAGAAAAAAGATATATTAGATCAATTTTAATTTCTCATAATAATTACTTACATTTCGTTGAAGTAACTTTCCTTATTAGAAGGATTCAGAAATTTCGTGAGTTAAAACTCCAATCCGAGAGATTGATTTTGGTCTATTGAAAAGTGCATTCTAGGCTCTTCCATAAATTTCTGTCATTCCTCTTATTTTTTGTGCTATTTCCGGTGTGAGCTGGCCAGATAAAAGCCGCCATTGCCAGTTGCTCTCTAGAGTAGATGGACGATTCATACGAGCTTCCTCGCCTAGGCCAAGGATGTCCTGCATGGGAATGATAACCAGATTTGCAACGGATGTCATGGCAAGTTTGATGAATTCCCAATGAATATCTTCTGAGAAAACTTCTCGCCCAAGGTAGCGAAACAGACTCTCTTTTTCTCCCTGCGTGGCTTCCCTTTCAAACCATCCCTTTACCGTGTTGTTGTCGTGGGTTCCCGTATATACCACACAGTTTTTTACGTGATTGTGCGGCAAATAGGGATTTGTGGAAAGGTCGTCACTAAAGGCAAATAAAAGTACCTTCATGCCTGGGAACTCAAAATGGTGCATGATTTCTCTCACATCAGGGGTAATCACGCCAAGGTCTTCTGCAATGATGGGGAGATAGGAAAAACGTTTCAGGAGTGTGCTAAAGAAATTTTCTGCCGGCGCTTCGACCCAACATCCGTTGATGGCAGTTTTCTCTGTTGAGGGTACTTCCCAATACGCAACAAAGCCACGAAAGTGATCTACTCGTACCATGTCATATAAATTCAAATTGTACTTCATTTTCTGAATCCACCAACTATATCCTGTTTCTTTCAACCGATCCCATCGATAGACCGGATTGCCCCAGAGCTGGCCTGTTTTGCTGAAATAATCGGGGGGTACTCCGGCAACGAAGGACGGTTGTTTGTTTTCGTTCAGTTTGAATAAGTCAGGATTCGCCCAGACGTCCGCGCTATCATAACACACATACATGGGCATGTCCCCGATGATCTGGACGCCACGCTGATTGCAATAGTCCTTAAGGAAAGACCACTGCTGAGAAAATAGATATTGAAGAAATTTTTCCATTTCGATCCTGTCGTGGTGCTGCCTTTTAAGCATCTGCAATGACTCAGGTTTTCTGTCCCGTATCTCGCATGGCCATTCACTCCAAACCTGTCCATGAAAATGTACCTTAAGAGTAATAAAAAGTGCAAAATCTTCGAGCCAATGTGAATTTTCAAAACAGAATCTTTCATACTCATGCTTGTTACCATAGTGCCCTTTGAAACGGTTATACGTTCGATAAAAGAGCTTTTTCTTATATGTGGTGGTATTGTGATAGCCGACCTGTTCGTTTTGGAAAGACGGAAAGGGTTCGAGGTCTGTTTTCTCAATCAGACCACTCTGAACCAAAAGATCGGGGCTAATAAGCAGTGTATTGCTTGCAAATGCAGATGGACTGTAGTAAGGAGAGTTGCCAAGGGCTGGGTCGGTTAAATTTAAAGGTAGGATTTGCCAGAATCCCTGTTTGGTTTCCGCAAGAAAATCAGCGAACCTGTAAGACTGCGTACCCAGGTCACCTATCCCATATGGCGATGGCAATGAGGTAATGTGAAGCAGAATACCGCAACTTCTTCTTTTCACTTTTTCTCCCGGTTAATAATCAAAGCAAAAAGAATCTTTACCATAAGATAGAGAATGGTATCTTTAATTAGGAAGGCCTACTTATCGATGTAGCGGTCGGCTTTGAAGAGTTCTCGCGCCTTGTTGTACTCCATAATTCTTGCTACTTCACTTATGAATTTCTCATCATAGCCGTGTCTTTCAAGCAGGTAAAATCCCAGCTCCATCCCGGAAGCAATTCCACCCGCAGTGATGATTCTTCCCACATCCACTACTCGTGCAGTATTCGGCTTTACCGTGGGGCAAAAAAGTTTTAATCTCTCCAGTGGTACCATTTCATTCGGTCCAGCCTCTTTTCTTGATGTGGCAGGAAGGTTATCTAGTAATCCGGCTTGTGCAAGAATCCATGAACCCGTGCATACCGAAGTCACAAGGGTTTCCTTCGGCAACGCCTTTACAAAATCTATTAAGCGCTGATTGAAGACCTCAGTGCGGGTGCCAATACCTCCTGGGATAATAAAGGCGCTCATATTGGGTTTATCATTAAGAGAGTATTTAGGAAGAACCATGAGCCCAGCCTGAGCGGTAACCGTCCGCATGGTGTCGGCAACCAAGAATACCTCAATGGAAGGATCAAGCCTTCTTGCTACAGCAAGGACTCCGTACGGTGCCGTGAAGTCCACAACTTCGGCGCCTTCAAAGACGTATATGCCAACTCGAACAGGGATGGGTTTCTCCTCTGCGTAAAGCCCCGAACTAAATTGATGAAAAAGGCACATTGCAAAGACTACGACATAAAGACTTAATTTCTTCATTATTACCTCCCTCATTCATACGCTAACCGCATCTATCCAGATTTAGTCATTATGAACGAATCAAAGAATCTAATTTAGCTTTTCGATCTTTGCCCCACAGACCTTATATTCGGCTGTTTGGGTAATGTTGTCGTATGCATCCTTTGTCAGCTTATTCACGGCGGCCTCGACAAAGTGCATAGGTATCCAGATAACGCCTTTTTTCACTTTCTCGGAAACCTCGGCGTGGGCAGTTATCTCACCACGGCGCGTAGCGACTCGAACCATCTCGCCATCGAAGATACCCAATTCCTTTGCATCCTCCTCATTTACTTCGACGAAACACTCATTTGTTTTATGGATAATTCCAGCCGACCTCCGTGTCATGGTTCCCGCATTATAATGATAAAGGGTGCGTCCGGTAGAAAGCAATAACGGATATTCCTTATCAGGACTCTCGGCAGGCGCACGATAGGGTAGCACAAAGAACTTACCAAGCCCCCTCGTAAATTTACCTTCATGCAGGAATTTTGTGCCGGGATGTTTTGTGTCTAGACACGGCCATTGGATACCATTGCTCTCAATCCTTGCATAATTAATCCCCGCAAACATAGGCGCCAGGCTGGCAATCTCATCCCAAACTTCTTTTGGAGATGGATAATCCATTTTATAACCCATCCGGGTGGATAATTCGCAGATAATCTGCCAATCGGGTTTTGTATTCCCGATAGGGCTAATAGCCTTACGCACGCGCTGTACACGGCGTTCAGTGTTCGTAAAAGTGCCGTCCTTTTCTGCAAAACTTGTGGCTGGCAGGATAACGTCTGCGTATTTTGCCGTCTCTGACATAAAAATGTCCTGAACAACAAGAAACTCAAGATTTTTCAACCCCCGAATAGTATACTCCTGATTAGGCTCACTCATGACAGGGTCTTCTCCAATTACATAGAGAGCCTTAAATTTCCCCTTGTTCATGCGTTCGAACATGGTTGGCGAAGTGGCGCCTGGCGTCTTGGTTAATTTAACACCCCATGCCTTCTCAAACTTTTCAACAACCGCTGCATCAGAAAGATACTGGTACCCATGCATCCTATCGGGCAAACATCCCATATCTGTAGCGCCCTGTACGTTATTCTGTCCGCGAATAGGGTTAACACCGGTACTGGGCTTTCCAATATGTCCAGTCAATAGGGCAAGGTTTGCAATGGTTCGCACGTTATCGGTACCACAGGTATGTTCGGTAATCCCCAATGTGTAGAATAAGGCTGATTTCTCAGATTTGGCGTACAATCTTGCAGCCTGACGAATATCTTCGGCAGGGATACCCGTAAATTCCGAAGCCTTTTCAGGTGTAATGTCTTTTACAAATGCCTTTAACTCTTCAAAACCTTCGGTGCGTGTCTTTATGAATTCCTTATTTTCAAGCCCTTCCGCAATGATAACATGGGCTATTGCATTCAATAACCAATTATCTGTGCCGGGTTTTACCGGGAGGTATAACTTGGCATGCTGGGCAAACCAGATCCGACGCGGGTCTGCAACAATGAACGTGCATCCCTTTCTCAGCGCCTTCTTCATCTCCAGCCCAACAATCGGATGCGCCTCTGTCGGATTACCGCCAATAAGGAAGATGAGCTTGCAGTCCTTGATTTCACCAATTGAATTGGTCATCGAGCCACTACCGAATGACATCGCCAGACCGGCGACGGTAGGTGCGTGTCAAGTCCGGGCACACTGGTCTACGTTGTTAGTTCCAATCGTAGCCCGCGCGAATTTCATTGCCAGATAATTGTCTTCATTTGTGCATCGGGAAGAGCTAAATACCCCGATGTTATCGTGCCCGTATTTCGTTTTTATTCCACCCAGTTTGCTGGCAACCAGACTAAGCGCCTCGTCCCATGTTGCCTCTTCAAATTTTCCATTCTTTTTTATAAGTGGATGTTTTAGTCGGTCGGGATGATGGATAAAATCGTACCCAAATCGTCCCTTTACACACAAGTTTCCGTCGTTGGGAATAGAACCTACCTTCGAGGTTACCTTGACAACCCGATTTCCTTTAACATTTAAATACATCGTACAGCCTACACCGCAATATGCGCAGGTAGTTTTGACCTGTTTAAATTCCCATTCCCGTCCCTTCCCAACGGCCTGTTTCTCCACCAAAGAGCCGACAGGACACGTAGACACACACTGGCCACACAACACACACGTCGTCTCGCGGCGTTGTTTGTCAAACGGAGTGCCTGTCTCCGTATCAAATCCGCGGTTCTTAAAATCGATAGCATAATCTTGCTGCACTTCATCACAAATACGGACACAGCGGCCGCAAAGGATGCATTTGCTTGTATCTTGTTGAATGACCGGGTTGCTGTCTTCCACAACACCGCCATCTGGTTCTTCAAAGAATCGGCTTTCTCTCACGCCGTACGCATAAGCGAGATCTTGTAATGTGCAAGAACCACACTTCTCACAGGTCATGCAATCTCTGGGATGGTCTGAAAGGATTAATTCCAACACCATCTTTCGTGTCTTAAGTACCTTCTCAGAATCGGTACGGATCACCATACCATCGGTGGCTTCCGTATTACAGGAAGTTATGAGTGCCGTTGTTTTACCCCTCTCTATTTCCACCATACAGACGCGGCATGCCGCAAAGGGTTCAAGACGCGGGTCGTGACAAAGGGTTGGGATACGAATACCAATGGAACTGGCCGCTTGCAAGATTGTTTTACCCTTATTGACCTCCACGATCTTGCCGTCAACGTTTAATTTAATCTTTGGAACCATTACCATAAATATCTTTCTCCTTGTTTCTAATTAGGACATGGATTTCCGCAGATAAATACAGATTATATTTTAAATTTTTATCTTGATAATCTGTGCGTATCTGTGTCCAAAATAAAAAATCAATATATTTAACTTACCATAATTCCCGCATATCCTACGACCTGATCATAATCACCCGTAATATCACCGCTGGTTTCATAACACACCAACTCTGCCTTTTTAGCCCCGCGTTCCTTGGAACACACCAACATAGTAACCGCAGGATAGATGCCGCACATCGTTATATGCATCTCTCTCGCTTTATAATACAGATTATCCTCGCTAAGGGACAGAATCTCATTAATGGCAATCTTGTCCTTCCGGTTAACCGATGACTGAGGCTCGTAATGCGTCATATCAGAAGAAGCCACCACCAATGCATTGGGACGTAATTTCTGTAACACCTGCGATAAACTTTTCCCTATATTTTTAAGGTCTGCAATATTCCCGGAAGAGATGACCATCACAACGATTTTACTATGGGGATTAAAATATTGGATAAAGGGTATCTGCACCTCTGCGGCATGTTCACGCTCATGTGCTTCCCGGTCTTTCTCA